>CAXMQC010000069.1:0-5939 GCA_964195285.1 Akkermansiaceae bacterium | reverse complement strand
CGGAAAGAGCGCCAGATTCTGGAAAATCAGCGCAGTCGGGCGTTTGTTCGGGCCTTTTCCGGCGACATCCTCGCCGCCGATTCGCACGACGCCCTCGCTGGGTTCCTGAAAGCCGGAAACCGTACGCAGGATAGTCGTCTTGCCGCAGCCGGATGGCCCGAGGAACGAGAAGAACTTGCCCTGCTCGATCTTCACGGACGCGTTTTTTACCGCCGTGAATTCGCCGAACTTGATCCACAGATTATCCAGTTCGACGCCAACACCTGATTTCATCGGAATCACCCCCCAACGAAGAAGGGAACGCGGCTTCGCGGCGTTGACCGCCCGGCCGGCGCGCCCTGCAAGAAAACCTCCGGACCCCTTATGCATGGGGTCCGGAGCCACTTAACGTGCAGTGATCAGGCGCTCTCGAACTTGTTCACATACTCGGTGCGAACATCCGAATACCAGGGCTGCGTCGGCGGCCAGGGATTCAGATTGGCCAGCGCATCGCCCGGATAGGCATCGCCGAAGTTCTTCGCGTACTGTGCGCTGGCGAACTTGTCGGCGCCCAGCACCGGCGAGTTGTAGCCATGGGTATCGATCGCCACGCCCGCCGGTTCCGCCTCGTAGGCGACCTCGATGAAAGCGTATATCTGATCGATGTTCTTGGCACCTCTGGGAATCGCCATGCCGTCGACCCAGGCCATCGCGCCTTCCTTGGGCGCACGGTACATGACCGGCTCGCCCGCGCTCTTGAGCGCCAGCGGCGGGCCGTCCCAGGTCTGGCCGACGATGACGCCTTCGTTCATCAGGCCGTTTTTCTGGGTATCGCCGTCGTTCCACAGGATTTTGACGTTTTTCTTGTTCTTGATGCAGAAAGCGGTGACTTGCTCCCACGCCTTGCGCATATCGGCCTGGTTCCTGTAGCCCGCCCACATCGAGCCGGGGGCCATCAAGCCGGCCGATTCCATATAGAGACCGGCACACAGCATCATCGAATGGGGGCGTCCCATGGTCTTGCCGGAATTCTCGTCGGACCAGACATCGCCGTAGCTCGGGAACTGGCCTTTCGGTTTCCACTTGTCGGTGCGCCAGGCGATGCCCTCGGTGCCCCAGATATGCGGCAGCCAGTGCGAGCCCTTGCCGCCGAAGTTCCATAGATTGTCGCCGATCTGGGCCATGGCCGGGTTCACCTTGGCGATCGGCACGCGCTTCATGTCGATCGGCTGCACCAGCCCCTCGATCTCCCACTGCGGGGCGCGGTCGTTGGTCGGGCTGACGATGTCATAGCCCTCGCCCTTGGAGGCCTTGAGCTTGTTGAGCAACTCTTCGTTGGAGCCGATGCCGGTGAAGTTGATTTTGATGCCGGCCTTGTCCATCACTTCCTTGGTGAAACTCGGCGGCAGATAGTCCGACCACATCATGATGTTGATCTCGCCCGACGACGAGAAGGCATCCTTCACATAGAACGGCCCGGCGGCGGCGATGGCACCCGCGGCGGCGGCGCCGCCGATAACCGTGCGGCGGGTAAAGCGCTTCGCCGCAAGCTGGGTTTCGATACTGGATTTCACTGATTTGGTTGTCATCTCGACGTAAACTCCCGTTTTGTTTTCATGGCCCGGGCGGGCACATGTTATTTGCTCGGTGGTCCGCACCGATTAAAGCCATGTTAATGCGGGAATTTCCCGAACTGCAAGCGCCTTTAATCCCGGCGACCGACATTTGGCCCTTCCGCGGGACGGTGCCCAGCGCCACGAAACCGTCGTAACCAATTGTTTTTTCGCCAAAAAACAGAGTTTGTGCCAGATTCATTAATCTATTGGGCCAGGCGGCGGCGAATTTTTTCCGTCCCAACCGAACAGTTTTTCATGGCGTCGCCATTTTTATTTGCTTAACCTCGCTGTAACCGGACGCCAGATGATACGCTGGAAGCTGGCTACCGCGCGGTTGCATCATGCGCCGGTCGGGATATATCCGGGAAGAATTGAAAAAAAGCAGGAGGCTTAATTAAGATGAATAGCAAGAGTCTGATCGCGGGCGTCTCGACGCTGGCGATGGTAGTTGCCGTGACCGCCGGTGCGGTTATTGGCGTTCGCACCGCTTCGGCGGCAACTGAACTTACCGTCTATACGGCTGTCGAGGCCGAGGATCTGAAACGTTACGGCGAGGCGTTTACCGCCGACAATCCCGGCATCACCATCAAATGGGTTCGCGATTCGACCGGCATCGTCACGGCGAAACTGCTGGCGGAGAAGAACAATCCGCAGGCCGACGTCATCTGGGGGCTGGCGGCGACCAGTCTGTTGTTGATGAAGGGCGAAGGCATGTTGCACGCCTATGCCCCGGTCGGCCTGGACAAGCTGGCGCCCAAGTTCCGCGACAAGGACGAGGTTCCGAGCTGGACCGGCATGGACGCCTGGATCGCGTCCGTCTGCTTCAACACCATCGAGGCCGGCAAGAACAAACTGCCGATTCCGACATCCTGGAAGGATTTGACCAAGCCGGTCTACAAGGGCCATGTGATCATGCCGAACCCGAATTCGTCCGGCACGGGCTTCCTCGACGTGTCGTCCTGGCTGCAGATGATGGGCGAGGATGGCGGCTGGGAATACATGGACGGCCTGCATGAGAATATCGCCCGTTACACCCATTCCGGCTCGGCGCCCTGCAAGCTGGCGGCGGCCGGCGAAATCCCGATCGGTATTTCTTTCGCCTTCCGCGGCGCCAAGTCCAAGGCCCAGGGCGCGCCGCTGGAAATCATCGTGCCCAGCGAAGGGGTAGGCTGGGACATGGAAGCGACCGCCATCGTGGCCGGCACCTCCAAGCTGGACGCGGCCAAGAAGCTGGTCGACTGGTCGGTCACCGAGAAGGCCAACCGCCTCTATAACGAGGGCTATGCGGTTGTCGCCATTCCCGGCATCGCCAAGCCGGTCGAACATTTCCCCGACGGCATCGTCGACGCCATGTGGGACAACGACTTCCTGTGGGCGGCCCAGAATCGCGGGCGCATCCTGGCCGAATGGCAGAAACGCTACGATTCGAAGTCGGAAGCCAAGTAAAAACCGTTACGTTTGAGCCAGGCCCGGTTTCCCGCAAGGGGGCCGGGCCTTTCTATTGCAGTGATGGGGCGCATTAAGGCATAGTCCGTTTCGACAGGGATAAAGGGGCGCCCTTGCCGGGAGCCCCATTGTTGCGGCTTAAGCTCAAGACCCGGGGGCACCGTGGCGACAGACACACAGGTTGGCGGATCCTATTTGCAGATCGCGAACGTCATCAAGAAGTTCGGCGACTTCACGGCGCTGGATGATGTTTCCATCGAAATAGACGAAGGCGAGTTCGTCTGCTTTCTGGGCCCGTCGGGCTGTGGCAAGACGACATTGCTGCGGGCCATCGCCGGGCTGGAACTGCAGACCCATGGGCGGGTCGAACAGGCGGGGCGCGACATTTCCGACCTGCCGCCGTCGGAGCGCGATTTCGGCATCGTCTTCCAGTCCTATGCGTTGTTCCCGAATCTCACCGTCATTCGCAACATCGCCTACGGGCTGGAAAACCGGAAACAGCCGAAGGCCGAGATCGACAAACGCGTGCGCGAGCTTCTGGAACTGGTCGGGCTGACCGGCCAGGACGACAAATACCCGGCCCAGCTTTCCGGCGGCCAACAGCAGCGCGTGGCGCTGGCCCGCGCGCTCGCCACCTCGCCGGGCCTGTTGCTGCTGGACGAGCCACTATCGGCGCTGGACGCGCGGGTGCGGGTGCATCTGCGCCACGAGATCAAGGATCTGCAGAGCCGCCTGGGCGTCACCACCATCATGGTGACCCACGACCAGGAAGAGGCGTTGACCATGGCCGACCGCATCGTGGTGATGAACGACGGGGTGATCGAGCAGGTCGGCACGCCGATGGAGATCTACCGCCACCCGGCCACCGCCTTCGTCGCCGACTTCATCGGCAAGATGAATTTCGCCGACGGCGCGGTTTCGGGCCAGGGCAAGGTTCGGCTGGGCGAAGTCGAACTGGCCTGCGATACCGGCGCGCTGGCCGTCGGCCAGGCGGTGCAGATCGCGGTGCGACCGGAAGACATCGTCGCGCGTGGCGTGAAACAGGAGGACGCCAATGCGTTTACAGCCGTCGTGGAGGAACTGGAATTTCTCGGCTCGTCGCTTCGCGTGGATTTGACCGGCAAGGCGCTGGATGGCCAGACCCTAACCGCCGACCTGTCGGTAAATTTGATGCGCGAGCTGGAATTGGCGCCGGGCCATGACGTCATGGTGCGCATTCCGCCCGAGCGGATCACGCTCTATGAAGTGGGCGGGGCGTAAGTGATGGCGGCGGTGGCCGAAGTAGCGGTGGGCAAGCCCGTCCGGGCGCGGATGAGCCGCGACGATCGGATCATGCGCGGCGCGATGCTGCTGCTTGGGATATTTCTGCTGGTGGCGATCGTGCTGCCGCTTTATTTCATGCTGTCGAAATCCTTCGAGACATTCACCTATCGCTTCGAGACCATTGAATTCCAGGTCAACAAGGGCGAGGGCTGGGGCGAGACACTGAACGCGCTGACCCTGGGCACCGAACTTGGCGTGGTTACGCCGGCCCGGCTGGTGACATCGAATGGCGGGCGGTTCCAGGCGACAGAGTTTTTCCCCGATTTCAGCTTCCGCGCCACGACGTTATACCGGATGCGCAATGTGGCGGCGGGCGGCGGCGGCTTCATGCTGGAAGGTGGGCCGATCTATCACACCGACTGGGTAGAGATAACCAGCAACGATTTCCGCCGCGTGCAGATCCGCCCGGCCGAATCGAACGGGGTCGACAACTACCTGACCTATGTGAATACGCCGTCGCTGTTCTTCTCGGTCTACAACTCGCTGTTCATCGCGATAACAACCACCATAATCGTTATTAGCCTGGCCTTCTTCTATGCCTATGCGCTGACCCGGACCTGTATGCCGTTCAAGTGGTTGTTCAGAATGATCGCGCTGATCCCGATCCTGGCGCCCTCGCTGCTGCCCGCGATCTCGCTGGTCTATCTGTTCGGCAATCAGGGTATCATCAAGGGGTTGCTGATGGGCGAGTCGATCTATGGCCCGATCGGCGTTGTAATCGGGTCCGCATTCTGGACCTTCCCCCATGCGCTGATGATCCTGGTGACGGCGCTGTCGATCTCGGACGCGCGGCTCTATGAGGCGGCGGCGGCGCTGCGCACCAGCAAACTACGCACTTTTTTCACCGTCACCCTGCCGGGCGCCAAATACGGGCTGATCAGCGCCACCTTCGTCATCTTCACCTTGGTGATCACCGATTTCGGCGTGCCCAAGGTGATCGGCGGTCAGTTCAACGTGCTGGCGACGGACATATACAAACAGGTGATAGGCCAGCAAAATTTCCAGATGGGCGCGGTGGTTTCCGTGGTGCTGCTGTTGCCCGCCGTGGTCGCCTTCATCGTCGACCGTATCGTGCAGCGCAAGCAGGTAGCCCTGTTGTCGGCGCGCGCAGTGCCGCTGGTGCCCAAGCCGCACAAGCGCATCGATACAATGATGGCGGTCTACTGCGGGCTGGTGGGGTTCGTGATCCTGGGCGTGCTGGGCATGGCGCTGTGGGCCTCGTTGATCACATTCTGGCCCTATAATATGGAATTGTCGCTGGTCAACTACGATTTCGACGTCATGGATGGTGGCGGCTGGGAAGCCTATGGAAATTCGATCCGATTGGCGCTCTATACCGCCTTCTTCGGCACCATAATCATTTTCTCCGGCGCCTATCTGGTCGAGAAGGGCCGCGGCTTTGGTTTCGGGCGCGGGCTGATCCAGTTTCTGGCGATCCTGCCGATGGCGGTGCCCGGCATGGTGCTGGGCTTGGCCTATATCTTCTTCTTCAACCATCCGGACAACCCGCTCGGCTTCCTTTACGGCAGCATGGGGATCCTGGTGCTGGTCACGATTACCCATTTCTATACGGTC
>CAXMQC010000068.1:0-3103 GCA_964195285.1 Akkermansiaceae bacterium | reverse complement strand
AGTCTGTCGATGTCGGCTTTCAGCTTCGCGAAATTGGCGCTGGGCTGGAATTCGTCCTCGTCCATGTAGAGGGCGCGGTTGATTTCGATTTGCAGGCTGTGGCGGCCGGCTGGAGGGTCGGAATAGGCATGCACCAACTCGACGCCCTTGTACGGGTCGTTGACGGCAACCGCATAGCCCATCGCTTCCAGCGTCTCGCGCACCAACCCCGTGAAGTCCGGGCTGCAAGTGGCGCCATCGCGATCGCCCAGCACGAAATCGGCGCGCCGGCGCGCCCCGCCAACGGCCATCACCGGCGCGCTGACCGCCGGCATGGAATGGCAATTGATGTGATAGACGCAGCCGAAGCGGTCCAGTGCCCGTTGCATGGCATACCGCAATGCCCGGTGATAGGGCCGGTAAAAACCCTGGATGCGGGCCTGAATCTCGGCCACCGACAGCTTGTGGCCGTACATCGGGATGTCGGGCGGGCAAAGCCGCCAGATCAACCCGTGGCCGAGCCGCGATTTTTCGCTCATCCGCAAGTCGCCGGGCCAGACGCCGTCGACCAGGCGGCGGTCGAGATCGTGCAGGGCGCGGTTGGGGTCGATATAGCTGCGCGGAAACAGCGCCGCCAGCAAGGCCGCACCCACCGCCGGGGCGGAATCGAACAGGGTTTCGACGAACATGTCTTCGGCCCGGCGCAACCGCGCCCGCGGCGCGATGGTATCGAAACTGGCCGGGTAATCGGCCCCGCTATGCGGTGAATCGAATACGACCGGGGCGGCCGCTTGCTCCGGCAGCCATAGGTCGAACACGCCCGGTATTGTCTGCTTCATGAGTCCACGCCCATTCTTTCCAACCGCAATTTTTAGCCCGACAGCGCCATGCCGAAGGTGGCGCGGCGGCCGTCCATCGTTATAGTATGGCCCGCCCCGCCTGCAAACCCAAGCCCCGGATGCAAATAACCATGACCGACCTAGCCGCAACGAGCCGCGAATTGATCGAAAAACTGGTATCCTTCGACACTACCAGCCGCGAATCCAACCTGGATCTGATCGATTTCGTCCGGAACTATCTGGCCGGCCACGGCGTCGAAGCCACGATCATCCGCGACGAGCACGAACCCAAGGCCAACCTTTACGCAACCATCGGGCCGGCCGACAAGGCGGGCATCATGCTGTCGGGCCATACCGACGTGGTTCCCGTCGACGGCCAGGACTGGGCCACCGACCCGTTCAACCTGGCCGAAAAGGACGGTAAACTATACGGACGCGGCACCTGCGACATGAAAGGCTTTATCGCCATCGCGCTGGCCCATGTGCCGGAATTTCTGCGCCGCGGGCTGGACACGCCGATCCACCTGGCTTTCTCCTACGACGAGGAGGTGGGCTGCATCGGTGTGCGCCACCTGATCGACATGATCAATACCCTGCCGATCAAGCCGCGCATGGCGATCATCGGCGAGCCGACCGACATGCAGGTCATCGTCGCCCACAAGGGCAAGACCGACGTCACGGCCCATGTACGCGGTTTCGAATGCCATTCCTCGCTGGCGCCCACCGGGGTCAACGCAATCCAGTACGCGGCCGAGCTGATTGGCTTTATCGCCGCCACGGGCCGCCGGGTCGGCGAAGAGGGCCCCTATGACGAAGAATTCGACGTGGCGCACAGTACGCTGCATACTGGCGTGATCCGGGGCGGCACGGCGCTGAATATCGTGCCGAAGGACTGCAGTTTCGAATTCGAGATCCGCAACCTGCCGCGCCACGACCCGCAGCCGCTGTTCGATGAGATCTACCGCTTCGCGGCCGAGCAACTGGAGCCGCGCATGCGGGCGATCCACCCCGACACCGGCATTACCTTCGAGCAAGGCGTTACCTATCCCGGGCTGGACATGCGCGCCGACGACGAGGCGGTGACGCTGGCCAAGGCGCTGGCCGGCCAGAACAGCCATGCCAAGGTCGCCTTCGGCACCGAGGCCGGCCTGTTCCAGCGCGACGCCGGCGTGCCCTGCGTCGTCTGCGGCCCCGGCAGCATCGCCCAGGCCCACAAGCCCGACGAGTTCCTGAGCCTCGACCAGTTCGCCGCCAGCCACGCCTTCATGGGACGCCTGATGGACCGGGTCTGTTCGAGTTAGGCCGCGGCCTCACGAGAAGCGTTACCGTCGCCTTCCTACCAACCTCCGTATCGATACGAACTACGCTTCTGTCGCCACGCTCATGTTAATTTCCGCTCAAAGCCAAGAGGCCCCATCGGTTTCACGAGATGTATGCGTTTCCAGGTATCGAATCACATATATCAGATGGTAGTCTAGACAGATCGCCTTCGGAAAATTCCCAATGTTCGTTTTCAGAAGTCCTTGGCGAGCCAATTTTCATTGCTTGGGAAATGCGACATGAGTTTGGACAGTAAGGCCCTGAAAATACTGACGGACCATCACTGGGTAACTGGTATGGGATGGAGCAAAATGCCTCCGGAAGGCGCCTCCTTCGAGTATGCAAAGCAGGCCGGATATATGTTTGACGAGCTTGTGACGCGCCATGACATCCTCGCCGAGAACCTCATCGAGTTGGTGGGCCGGTGTGATAAAACAGTAGTAGCGGACGCGTTCCTGGCAAGCTTGACCACCAGACGACTCGATCTTCCATCGGCTCTGTCCAGCTATGCAGTCGCATCCTGCTTTCTTCAACACTGGCTTGACGACTCACCCACCCGGATTTCGCCGTACAACGGGGCTGTTTTCTGGGAGGTTTGTGGCGGCTGCGAAATCGAACAGCGGACGGTGGTAAATCTCAATGTCCTCAACTTCGAGCGCTTCAAATGGGGCGGCGTCCGGAAGCTAGATCTCTCATACATTTCTTTCGATCTATCTGAGTTCGAAAAAGCAGAAAAAATCGCACCGAAACCGGAGGATTATGCGATTTTGCGAGAGATCATCTCGATTTCTTCAAATGTGCCTGACGGTAAAAGGGCATCCAGTCTCGATAACCGACTATCGGGTATATTCGAATCCAACTCGGCTGAAAGGCGTTCGTTGATAGAGACACTCGGTATCTGTGGCATACTGCAGCCAGCCAACCGAATGACCTTTTTTGATGGTTATGTCGAAACCAAGCATCAA
>CAXMQC010000067.1:0-3116 GCA_964195285.1 Akkermansiaceae bacterium | reverse complement strand
GAGCGTGCCGTCTACTTGCTAGGAGCCGGCACCGGCCTCCTCCCCCACCCGGCCACCCAACGACAGTGTATGATATGGGTGGCCGGGTGGGGGAGAGGGCCGGTGCCGCTTCGGCGTAGGCGGGAACACCTAAACCGCGAGCGGCAGGCGGAAAGAGAAGGCGGCGCCGTGTCCCGGTGTGCTCTCGACCTCGATGGGGCTGTCATGGAGCTGCAGGATGCGCCGGGTGATTGCCAGGCCCAGCCCGGCGCCTTCGGGCGCGTCGGCCCTGGATTTCTCGACCCGGTAGAAGCGCTCGAAGATGCGGTCGCGTTCGGCCTCGGGAATGCCCGGGCCGGTATCGGCGATCCGCGCCTCGATGCAGTCGGCGCCGGGAACCAGCGAGAGCGAGACCGTGCCACCCTCGGGCGTGTATTTGATGGCGTTTTCTATGAGGTTTTCCAGCACCCGTTCGATCAGCCCGATATCGGCCTGCACGAAGGGCGCGCTGGCCGGCATGTCAAGCTCGAGGGCCATGTTGCGGCGCTCGGCCTGGGGTTGGAACTTCTGGGTTACGTCCTGCACCAGCTCGGGCAGAGAGAACGGCTCGAAATTCAGCCGCGTACCAGTCGAATCCAGCATCGTAAGTTCGAACAACTCGGTCACCAGCCGGCTTAGCCGGTCGCCCTGACGAATCGCGAGATCGAGATATTTGCGCTTTTCCTCAGGCGTAAAAATGTCTTCCTTCATCAAGAGGGTTTCCAGATAGCCCTGCAACGAGGCCAGCGGCGTTCGCAAATCATGCGAAATATTGGCGACCATATCGCGGCGCGCCGCATCGGCCTGGCGCAGCTGTTCGATCTGGTCGGCGATGCGTTGCGACATTTCCTCGACCGTCACGCCGAGCCGGTCGATCTCGTCGCCGCCGCGGCGCCAGCCGGGCAGTTTCATCGGCGCATCGAAGCCGTCGTCGCGGAACCTGTCGACCGCTTGCGCCAGCCGGCGCAGACGGCGTGTCAGCCAGGCGAAGGACAGCATGCCGGTGACCAGCGCGGTCAACAGCCCCAGGCCACCGGCGATCAGCGCCAATCTTACGATCAGGCTTTCCGAGACCATGCCGGCGACGGAATCGTATTTCTCGCCGCCCAGCACGACATAGAGATAGCCGGCCAGCGCATCCCCGTCCATCACAGGCGCCGCGGTAAAGGGTTTCTGCCCGGCCGGATCGCGCGGGTCGTCGCCCCTGAGTGGCAGCATCTCGGGCCCCGCGATCCAGGATCGGATCGGGGCCAGATCCACCGCCGCACGCTTTACGCGGTCGGGCTCGGCGGAAAAATCCAGGATCGTGCCCTCGCTGTCGAGTAGATAGACCTCGATCCGCGGATTGATGACCATCAGTTTGTCGAACAGATCCTTGAGCACCGGCCGGTTGACCTCGCCGCCCTCGATCAGTGGATAGGCGTCGGCGATATACATCGCCAGGGGCGCGTTGAGGCTTTGGTCGACCTCTTCCTGGTAAAGCCGGTTGGAAACCAGGGTCAGCGCGATCCAGGCGGCGCCGGTCACGGCGAGGATTGCAACCAGCGCCAGGGTCAACTTGGCGGTCAAGGTACGGGGCATCAGCCGGCTCCCGCCGCACGCTCGGTCTGGGCGGCGTCCAACCGGTCGTTGAATTTGTAGCCGACACCCCAGACCGTCAGCACATATTCCGGGTTCGAGGGGTCGTGCTCGATCTTGGCGCGCAGACGGTTGATGTGGGAGTTGACGGTATGTTCGTAGCCGTCATGGCCATAGCCCCAGACCAGATCAAGCAACTGCTGGCGTGAATAGACGCGTCCCGGGTTCCGCGAAAACTGCATCAAGAGATCGAATTCCCGCGCGGTAAGCTCCACTGCCTCGTCGGCGATCGAGACGGTACGTTTATCGGGGTCGATCACCATGGTCCCGATGGTGAGGCGCGCCGCGACATCGTCGTCGGGTTTCGGGCCCATCGCCTCCAGCCGGCGGAAGATCGCCTTCACCCGGGCGATCAGTTCGCGGATGCTGAAGGGTTTGGTCAAATAGTCGTCGGCCCCCATTTCCAGCCCGACCACGCGGTCGACTTCCGACGATTTGGCGGTCAACATCAGGATCGGGGTGTAATGGTCACCGGCGCGCAGGCGGCGGCAAAACTCCAGCCCCTCCATGCCCGGCAACATCAGATCGAGGATGATCAGATCCCAGCCGCCGGCGATGGCGAATTCGTAGCCGGTATTACCGTCGGCGGCCAGTTGCACTTCGCAATCCAGGTCGCGCAGATGCAGCGAGACCAGCTCGGCGATATCCGCGTTGTCTTCGACAATCAATATTCTTCGCGACACAGGTCGTGAGACTCCTTGATTCACGCTGTTTTAAGGCCACGCAACATAACGCTAGGTTATCACAAATTCGTCACGCCCGACCCGGTATCGTAACAGTAGTCAGAAAGCGAATACTACGCCGTTGAGGCCGAGAACGGACAACAGCAGGACAAAGGCGCATACCGAGACGAAAAATCCGATCATTATGAGGAATGTCCGGGAGCCGACCTGCCCGGGCCCGGCCTTCTCGGACCCGTTCTTTCCATAACGTACGATCTTGAATATCAGTATCAGGCAGGCCGCCAGACCGGCAAAGGCGCCAAGCGCCAGTGCATCCCTGAGCACCCCTTCGAGCATTCCGGCGAGATGCAGACCGGCAAGGACGCCGCCGTAAAGCCACAGCGCCAGATGGCTCCAGGCCGTCAGCCGCAGATAAGGCCCGTCGATTTCTTCCCGCCAGGTCATCGGTCGCGTATCCCCTTCCCTCGCCTAATTCTATGCGGTCCCACTGACATATTCTTCCCCTGGTCACCAAACTGTTATGCGTTCACCGGCCGCCACGTCATGGACGGATTGGCCAGTTGGTGGCATGTTTCCTCGACGAGGAAGCGGAGGGACCCTGTATGGCAAGGCTGCTTTCGTTGGCGCCACTGTTTCTTGCCGGCGCCCTGTTCACCACTGGCGCGGCCGCCGACGAACCGGTCGATCTTGAACTCGTGCTGGCGGTCGATGTTTCGCGCAGCATCGACGAGGCAGAGGCGGCGCTGCAGCGTGAGGGCTATGTGCGCGCCTTTCGGG
>CAXMQC010000066.1:0-2138 GCA_964195285.1 Akkermansiaceae bacterium | reverse complement strand
CGGCCCATATTCGCGGCGGGATTCAAGAAATATCCGGCTGCGGTAACTGGAAAGTCGAAAGAGGGATCGATCGGCGGCGACCTCCTCTCCTTCTTCGCCGACCGCGTTGCGGCGCATCTCAAGGGTCAGGGCGTGCGCCATGATTTGATCGCCGCGGTGTTCGCATTGGGTGGCGAGGACGATTTGGTGCGGCTGCTGGCGCGGGTCGAGGCCTTGCAGGCCTTTATCGACAGCGAGGACGGCGCAAACCTGTTGACGGCCTTCCGCCGCGTCGCCAACATCCTCAGAATCGAGGAAAAGAAGGATGGCGTCTCGCACGACAAACCGCCCGATGCGGGAAGATTCGTGCAGAACGAAGAAGCGGCCCTGGGCCGCGCGCTTGAGGCAGCTTCCGCGGCCGTCGCGAAGGCGGTCGAGGAGGAAGAATTCACCAGCGCCATGGCGGCGCTGGCGGCTTTGCGGGGGCCGGTCGACGAATTTTTCGACGCGGTGACCGTTAATGCAAAGGACGCGGAATTGCGGGCCAACCGGCTGCGGCTGTTGTCGCAGATCCGGGCGACCATGGGTTTGATTGCTGATTTCAGCCAGATAGAGGGATAACGGGCAGTCATGGGCAAGTGGGTTTACGAATTCGGTGACGGGGCGGCCGAGGGCCGGGCCGACATGCGGGAATTGCTGGGCGGCAAGGGCGCCAACCTGGCGGAGATGTGCCATCTGGGGCTGCCGGTGCCGCCGGGTTTCACGATCACCACCGAGGTCTGCACCTACTTTTACCAGAACGGCAGCAGCTATCCCGGCGATCTGACCGATCAGGTGGATGCCGCGGTCACCGGCATCGAGGGCCTGGTCGGCGAGATGGCTTTCGGCGACAGGAAGGCGCCGCTGCTGGTGTCCGTGCGCTCGGGCGCCCGGGCCTCGATGCCGGGCATGATGGACACGGTGCTGAATCTGGGCCTCAACGACGAAACCGTCGAAGGCCTCGCCGCGATGAGCGGCAGTCCCCGCTTCGCCTATGACAGCTATCGTCGTTTCATCCAGATGTATTCCGACGTCGTGCTGGGTGTCGAGCATTACAATTTCGAGGAAATCCTGGAAATCCAGAAGGAGGAGCGCGGTGTCCTGCTGGATACCGAACTGGATGCCGAGGCGCTGAAAAGCCTGGTCGCGGCCTACAAGGCACGGGTCGAGGACGAACTCGGCAGGCCCTTCCCACAGGATCCGAAGGAACAGCTGTGGGGCGCCATCGGCGCGGTGTTCGGAAGCTGGATGACGCCGCGCGCGGTGACCTATCGCCGACTGCACGATATCCCCGAGGAATGGGGTACCGCGGTCAGTGTCCAGGCCATGGTATTCGGCAATATGGGTGATGACTGCGCCACCGGCGTCGCCTTCACCCGCGACCCATCGACCGGCGAGAATGTTTTTTACGGCGAATATCTGGTCAACGCCCAGGGCGAGGACGTGGTGGCCGGCATCCGGACGCCCCAGCATCTGACCGTCGCCGGCAAACAAGCCAATGACTCCGACCTGCCGGCGATGGAAGAGATCATGCCGGCGGTGTTCGGCCAGCTGGATGGCATCAGGACCAAGCTGGAAACCCATTACCGGGACATGCAGGACATCGAGTTCACCGTCCAGAAGGGCAAACTGTGGATGCTGCAGACCCGCAACGGCAAGCGCACCACACAGGCGGCCTTGCGGATCGCGGTGGAAATGGCGGACAGCGGCGTGATCGACCGGCCAACGGCGGTCAGCCGCATCGAGCCCAACGCGCTGGACCAGCTGTTGCACCCGACCCTGGACCCGGCCGCCGAGCGCCAGGTCATCGCCAGGGGCCTGCCCGCGTCGCCGGGCGCGGCGTCGGGCAAGGCGGTGTTCACGGCGGACGAGGCCGAAGCCGAGGCGGCCAAGGGCGAACTGGTCATCCTGGTGCGCACCGAGACCAGCCCCGAGGACATCCACGGCATGCATGCCGCACAGGGCATTCTGACGACCCGCGGCGGCATGACCAGTCACGCGGCGGTGGTCGCGCGCGGCATGGGCCGGCCCTGCGTCGCCGGCGCTGGCGACCTGCGCGTCGATGCGAACGCGCGCGCCATGACGGTGGGTAAGACGAAAGTCGGCGACAGCGAGTGGAT
>CAXMQC010000065.1:0-2592 GCA_964195285.1 Akkermansiaceae bacterium | reverse complement strand
CATCGCATAGATGTCCACGTTGGCCGGCTCCTCGTCGAGACTGATGTTGCCGTCGCCGTCGGCGAAGGAACCCTTGATGAGCGCGACGTCGATGGGAAACGGCCGGTAGCGCAATAGTTCCTGGCCATCGATATCCATTATATCGACGAGATCGTCCTCCGCCGCGGCGTTCATCTTGCCGCCGCCATGGCGCGGATCAACGAACGTGCCAAGGCCGACATGGGTGAACAGGCCGGGCCGCTTGGCGGCGACCTCACGCATCAGCTGCATGACCACACCGCCGGGCAATACATAGGCTTCGATCTTGTTGTCGCGGGCCAGCGCCTGCATTCGTGGCGACCAGACCCAATGACCGCCGATGACCCGCCGGACCATCCCCTCATGCGCGAAGCAGTTCATGCCCCGCGATTCCCGGTCTCCGATCCCCAGCGCGTGAACACAGGTCAGGTCGCGCGGCCCCCCGGTCTCGAGGAACCGCTTCTCCACCGACTTGTGCAGCAATGTTGCTTCAACCAGCCCGCCGCCGCCACCAATCAGGCCAACCGTATCGCCATCCTTGATCAGCGCGACGGCGGCGTCCGCGGACATGAACTTGCTCGGCCTCATGTCATGCCACGACGTCATGAAGGTTGGCGTCTCTCTTCACCATCGCGCGTGCGATTACGGTGCGGTGAATTTCCGACGTGCCGTCATAGATCCGGTAAACACGCGCATCACGGAAATAGCGCTCGATTGGAAGGTCCTTGCAATAGCCCATGCCGCCGAATATTTGTACAGCGCGGTCGGCGACGCGGCCCAAGGTCTCGGAGGCCAGGATCTTGACCATCGAGATATGTTCACGCGGATCGTCGCCCTGGTCAATTTTCCACGCAGTTTGCAGCAACAGCAGCCGCGCCGCGCAGATCTCTGTGGCGCTGTCGGCAAGCATATGCTGGACCATCTGAAAATCGCCGATCGGTTTATCGAACTGCCGGCGTTGGCGAGCATGATCAACCGCCAGATCTAGAATTCGGGTGGCCTTGCCAATGGCGCGGGCGCCAATTTGCGCCAAACGCACCCGACCCAATGTCGCCAGGATAAGATGCATCCCGTCACCCTCTTTGCCGAGCAAACATTCCGGGCCAAGCGCCACCTCATTGAAGAACAGCTCCACATGTGAGGTGCCGCGAAGGCCCATCATGGGCTGGTCCTCGCCGATGGTCACGCCGGGAAGTTGTTTATCGACAAGGAATATGGAAATAGCACGGCGTTCCTTCGCCGGACCGGTTACCGCCGATACGACGAAAAAATCCGAAAACAGGCCATCGCTGATGAAATGTTTGTGACCGGCAAGGCGCCAACCGTCCGCTGTTTTGGTGGCCCTGGTCTTGATCCCCGCCGCATCGGAACCGGCCTCCGGTTCGGTGAAGGCGAGTGAGCAGGTCCGTTCGCCCGTGACTGTCGGCAGCAACCATGTTTCTTTTTGTTTTTCATCGCATTGCAGCAGAATTTCGTAGACGTTTCCAAAGGCGCGGCGGATCAAAATATCGGTCGTATGGCCAAACTGTTCTTCCACCAACATGGTATCGACCGCCGACAGGCCACCGCCGCCAAATTCTTCCGCAATATTCATCGCATAGAGGCCGAGGGCCCTGGATTTTTCGAAGATTGTCCTGGCGGTCGCCGGATCCAGAGCGCCGTTTGTCTCGATGTCGTCCTCCAGCGGCCGCAGTTCGTCGGTTACGAAGCGGCGCACCGTGCCGATCAACATTTTCTGTTCGTCGCTCAGTCCGAAATTCATAACGGGTCCTTATGCATGTAACGGCTCTCGAGGCCTTTTACGATCGCAGCCAAGGTATCGAGCGTCGGCGTAGGAACACCGGTTTCCCGGCCCTTGGAAATGATCGAACCATATATGAAATCGACTTCGGTTGGTCGGCGGTTCAGGAGATCGACACAGAGTGACGATTTGTTGTCGCCGGTGCCACCAGCCTCGGTAATGGAAATCAGACCCTCGACCGCCTCATCGCGATCCAGATCAATGCCGTGGCTTGCCGCAACAGCCAGCGCTTCATCGAGCGCCCGCATCGACGTTGCTTTCAAGTCCGGCACGGTAAGGCATTCGGCCGACGTCATGTTGGTGGCGCCGGACACCGCACTCATGGCGATATTGCCAATAAGCTTTTTCCAGATGTCATGGATGATATGTTCGCTGGCACGGGTCTCGAGGCCGGCGGAGCTAAACGCCTCCGCGATGCTCGCCACGCGCGTGCTGATGCCGCCGTCCAATTCGCCGATATAAGATGGAACACGCGAAAAGTCCCGAATGGTCCCGGGTGCAAGCAAACAGCCCGCCATGGTCGTCAACCCGCCCAGCACGTTGTCCTTGCCGATGACGCCGGCGATCGCTTCCTCGTTGCCCAGCCCGTTCTGGAAACTGATTGCCACCGCGCCATTGCCGATCAGATGTTCGATTGCCTTGGCGCCATCACGGCTGCCGTGGGCCTTGCATTGGAACAGCACTACATCGGCCGACTTGACGGTAGACGCGTCGGTGGTCGCCGCAATCGTCTCGGTCCGATCGCCGCCGAAGCCGGTGATCTTCAGACCATG
>CAXMQC010000064.1:0-3610 GCA_964195285.1 Akkermansiaceae bacterium | reverse complement strand
TATGGTCGGCGCGGCGTCAATCACCGCGTTGCTCAATATTTGCGGCGAAATCGAGGTGCCGTTCGTTTTCGGCGGCGACGGTGGAACGGTCGTCATACCGCGCTCGCTGCACGAAGCGGCCTGTGACGCGCTCATCGGTCTCCAGGCGATGTCTGGGGCGACATTCGGGCTTTCCCTGCGTGTCGGGGCGATCCCGGTTGCCGATTTGCGCGCAAAAGGGGCCGACGTTCGGGTTCACAAATATCAACTCAGCACCGGAAATTATCTAGCCATGTTCGCCGGCGGCGGCATCGAGCTTTCCGACAATTTGTTAAAATCCGCGCCGGCAGGCAGTCCCTATCTGCTGGCGGCTCAATCGGACATAGCGGGGCCCAACCTGCAAGGTTTGTCCTGCCGGTGGGAGCCGCTGACCCCGCAAAAGGGGCGCATGATGACCATCATGGTTCAAGGTGCGAATGACGACCCTGCCGGGGGGACCCTGTTGCTTGGCGGCGTCGTACGGAAAATCTCTGACATTCTCGGTCACCGTCTTCAGGACTCGGCGCCGGCCAGTGTTCACTCGATGAGGTTCAAATGGCCACCGCGGGGACTAAAACTGGAAGCCCGCGCCACCGCCGGCCACCAGCCGTTTTTCAGGCGTTACCTCGCCGTATTGGCGTCGTCCCTGATCCAGTTTTGGTGTGAACATTTCGATCGTCGGGCCGGATCCTATAACGCGCCTGTCTACCGCGACGAGCTTCGTTCGAATACCGACTTCCAGAAGTATGACGGCATCCTGCGCGTGGTGCTGGATGTGAGTGAAAGCCAGGCCGAAGCCATCGAGCGGTATCTGGCGCGCGAACACGAGGCGGGTCGCCTCATATATGGTGCTCACCTATCCGATACCGCCTTGATGACCTGTATGGTATTCAGCCTCGAACAAAGCCAGCATTTGCATTTTGTGGACGGCTCGAACGGTGGATTCGCGCGCGCGGCACTGGATTTCAAATCCAGGCTCGGCGCCCGTTTGTAAGGTGGCATTTCGCATTGTCTTCGAGAGTCGTAATCAGACGTTCAGCCGATAGAACTCGATCGCCGTTCCGCCGAAAAGCCGGTCGCGCTCTTGCTCATTGAGATGCGCGGTCAGCGCCACCGCCGCCGCCCGCCAATCGTCATAGCTGGCCCGAAGCTGGCACACCGGCCAATCAGACCCCCACATGACCCGGTTGGCTCCGAAAGCGGTGAGAACATGATCGGCACAGGGGCGCAAATCATCCAGCGTCCAGACCTCGTCGGCTTCCGTGACCAGCCCGGAGAGTTTGCAGCAGGCCTGCGTTTCATTGGCCAGCCGGGTCATCCCGGCGGCCCAGAAATCAACTTTCCCGGGGTCGGTGGCATGAGAACGGATTTCCGGCTTCATGCAATGGTCGATTACCACCCGCATTTCGGGATGGCGCCGCAGCAGCGTCAGGAAGTTGTCCAGGTGGCGCGGAAAGCCAAGCGCGTCGAAGGTGAGGTCCAGATCGACGAGCGCCTGGTAGGCCCATTGCACATCGTCGCGCAGCATCCAGTTCTCATCGGCAATATCCTGGATCATCGGGCGGACGCCGACGAATTTCGGATGCTCCGCAAGGCGCTCGAGATGGTGAAAATGGTCGGGGTTTTCGAAATCCACCCAGCCGACAACGGCGGCGACCATCTCGGATGCATCCGCGATCCCCAACATATATTCGGTTTCCTCGACCGTGGCGGCGGCCTGGACGAGAACGGTCCGCGCGATCCCATGTTTTTCGAGGCTGGCGGCGAGATCGACAGGCATGTATCGGCGCGCCAGTATGGGATCGTCCGGAGGCATCCAGTCATAGTCGCCCCGCCGCGGTTCCCAGTAATGCTGATGAGCGTCGATCCTGGGCGTCATTCGATCCTCATTCGGTCGGCGCGTCGACGCGCATCAGCCCCTGGTCCTTCAGATCGGCCCACAGCGCCGGCGGAATTGTCGCCGTTGCCGCCCGTAAATTGCTGTCCATCTGCTCGCCGCTTTGGCCGCCCGGTATCACCGACACGACGGTCGGGTTCATCAGCGGAAACTGAAAGGCCGCGTCAATCATCGAGACATCGTGAGCCCGGCAAACAGCCTCGATTTTGCGGACTTTCTCCAAGATATCTTCGGGCGCCGGGTCATAGTTGTAGAAGGCGCCCGGGACCGGGCCGCTGGCGAGAATGCCGGAATTGTAGGGGCCACCGATCACGATCCCGATGCCGCGGGATTGGCAAAGCGGCAGGAAGCTGTCGAGGGATTCCTGCTCCAACAGGGTATAGCGCCCGGGCAGCAGGAACAGATCGAAATCGCCGCGCTCGGCCAGGGTCTGACACACCTCCCATTCGTTGACGCCGCCGCCGATGGCCTTCACCACCCCCTGGTCGCGCAGTGAAAGCATGGCGTCATAGCCGGAACTCATGAATTCCTCGATACGTGCATCCGAGGCGTCCTTTGAGCCATGGGTGGATATGCACAGATCATGGGCATAGAGGATGTCCAGGCGGCTCAAACCCAGCCGCTCGAAGGAAAACTCCAGCGACCGCATGATCCCGTCATAACTGTAGTCGTAGTGTTCGCGACGGCTCGGCACCTCGAACCACTTGCCGATTCCGGTCTGTTCGTCCGGTGGGCAGACCCGCATGATCCGGCCGGCCTTCGAGGACAGCACGTAGTCGTCGCGATTCTTGCCGCGCAGGAAGCGGTTCAGGCGGGTTTCGGCCAGGCCCAGGCCATACAGCGGGGCCGTGTCGTAATACCGCACGCCGCCCGCCCAGGCCTTGTTCAATATGTCCTGCGCCTCGTCGTCGCCGATCGCCCGGTAAAGATTTCCCAGAGGCGCGCTGCCGAACCCGAGTTCGGTAAAGGTCAGTCCGCCATTATCGATGCGTTGCCACTTGCGGGTTTTTAAGGCCACGTATTATCCCCCTTAGCATTAGAACGCGGTTTGCTTTTGCTTGCACCCTAATTGGCTTGTAGTCTGCTGTAAACAAGACGGATTTATGCAAACCGGATGGGCGTTTAGGCAGGCGAAATGACGGCGAGCCGCCCGGAAGACAAATGCAGAGGGTCTTGGGAATCAACAGTTTAATGTCTCAGTGCCGTGTAGGTTGCCGAGATGATTCTGTTTCAATGTTGCGGCAAGTTGTGTACCCTTCCCACGGAACCTAAAGTTCTAGGGAGAAACCGGCGAATTAAAGGCTGCATATCAACAAAAAAGCAGTCGCCACAGCCGGTAAAAATTCAACGTTTAAAAAACCGATGGGAGACAAAAATGGGTAATCCTATGAGAGCAATTGGCCGTTCGCTACTCGGGGCGGCCACGGTTTTTGCCGGGATGATTGCGTTGGGAGCGCCTGCGCAAGCGCAGTATGACGGTGTTACGATCAACATTCTGACCCGGCCCGGACCAGTCATCGCCCAGCGCATGGTGGAACGTGGCGAGGAATTCACGGCGGCAACCGGAGCCAAAATCAAAGTCAACGAAGTTCCGTTTGCCGAGCTGTTCCAAAAACTTCTGACCGACTGGTCGACAGGTACGAACTCCATAGATGTCGGTGTGTTTGCGTCGGGCTGGGGCGTCGAAATGGTCGA
>CAXMQC010000063.1:0-7640 GCA_964195285.1 Akkermansiaceae bacterium | reverse complement strand
TGGCGGCGGGCATAAACGGCGTTATCGCATTATCGATTTTCGCCGCAACAAGTTCGATGTAGCGGCGACGGTGGAGCGGATTGAGTATGACCCCAACCGGACGGCCTTTATCGCGCTGTTGCGATACGACGACGACGTGCTGAACTACATCCTGGCGCCACAGCGGCTGAAGGTTGGCGACAAGGTGATCGCGGGCGAACGCACCGACGTAAAGCCGGGCAACGCGATGCCGCTGTCGAATATTCCGGTCGGCACGATCGTCCACAATGTCGAACTTAAGGCCGGCAAGGGCGGGCAAATCGCACGATCCGCCGGCACCTATGTTCAACTGGTCGGCCGCGATGCCGGATATGCGCAGATCAAACTGTCGTCCGGCGAGCTTCGCATGGTGCGTGGCGAATGCATGGCGACGATCGGTGCGGTGTCCAATCCGGATCAGTCGAACATCAAGCTGGGCAAGGCAGGCCGCAAACGTTGGCTGGGCAAACGCCCGTCCGTGCGTGGTGTCGCCATGAACCCTGTCGATCATCCGCATGGCGGCGGCGAAGGCCGCACATCGGGTGGTCGTCATCCGGTTACCCCGTGGGGCAAGCCGACCAAGGGTCGCAAGACCAGGAGCAACAAGAAAACCGACTCGCTGATTATTCGGCGTCGGCATCGCAAGAAGTAGGAGGGCGTCACCTTGGCACGCTCGGTATGGAAAGGGCCGTTTGTTGACGGCTATCTGCTGAAGAAGGCGGAAACTGCGCATTCGTCCGGACGCAACACGGTCATCAAGACCTGGTCGCGCCGGTCGACGATACTGCCGCAGTTCGTCGGTCTGACATTCGGCGTATACAACGGCCAGAAATTTCTGCCGGTTCTCGTCACCGAGAACATGGTGGGCCACAAGTTGGGCGAGTTTTCGCCGACCCGGAGCTACTATGGGCACGCGGCCGACAAGAAGGCGAAGAGGCGTTGATCGATGGGTAAACCAGCACGCGAAAGAACACTTGCCGACAACGAGGTGAGGTCGTTCTCGAAGTTCATGAGGACCAGCCCCCAAAAGCTGAACCTGGTGGCGCAGATGATTCGCGGCAAGCCCGCGGACCGCGCGCTCGCCGACCTGACCTTTTCCAAGCGCCGCATCGCCGGGCTGGTGAAAAAGGTGCTGCAGTCGGCGATCGCCAATGCCGAGAACAATCACCAGCTCGATGTCGACCGCCTTTACGTGAAGGAAGCGACGGTGGGCAAACAGTTTACAGTGAAGCGCTTCCGCGCCCGTGCCCGTGGCCGCGGCGCCCGGATCATCAAGCCCTTCAGTAACTTGACAGTAATCGTGCGCGAGCGCGAGGAGACCGAATAATGGGCCAGAAAGTCAACCCGATCGGGCTGCGCCTGGGTATCAACCGGACCTGGGATTCGCGCTGGTATGCGGACAAGGGATACGGCGACCAGCTGCACAAGGACCTCAAGCTGCGCGAATATATCGAGGACCGCCTTTCACAGGCCGGGATTTCCAAGGTGGTTATCGAACGGCCGGCCAAGAAGGCCCGTGTGACGATCTACAGCGCGCGCCCCGGCGTGGTTATCGGCAAGAAGGGCGCCGATATCGAAAAGCTGCGCCAGGAGCTGGTCAAGATGACCGGCGGCGACGTGAAGCTGAATATCGTCGAGGTCCGCAAGCCGGAAATCGACGCGAAGCTGGTGGCCGAGAATATCGCGCAACAGCTTGAACGCCGCGTTGCCTTCCGCCGGGCCATGAAGCGGGCCGTGCAGTCGGCCATGCGTCTCGGCGCGCTGGGCATCCGGATCAATTGCGGTGGCCGTCTGGGCGGCGCGGAAATCGCGCGCACCGAATGGTACCGCGAGGGTCGCGTGCCGCTTCATACGCTGCGCGCCGACGTCGACTATGGCACCGCCCGGGCGAACACGACATATGGCGCCTGCGGTGTGAAAGTCTGGATCTTCAAGGGCGAAATCATGGCCCATGATCCAATGGCCCAGGACAAGCGGGCGCAGGAACAGCAGCAGGGCCGTTGAGGCCAGGCGGGTTTGAAGAAGGTGAACGGGACGAAACGATATGCTTAGTCCGAAGAGAACAAAGTTTCGCAAGCAGCATAAGGGCCGCATCCATGGCAATGCCAAGGGCGGTACCGAGCTGAATTTCGGCAGTTACGGCCTCAAGGCCACGACTACCGGACGCGTAACCGCGCGCCAGATCGAGGCGGCGCGCCGTGCGATCACGCGACACGTGCGTCGCGTCGGCAAGGTCTGGATTCGCGTCTTCCCCGATGTCCCGGTCAGCGGCAAGCCGGCCGAGGTCCGCATGGGCAAGGGCAAGGGATCGCCGGAATTCTGGATGTGCCGGATCAAGCCGGGCCGCATCATGTTCGAGATGGAAGGTGTCGACGGGGCGACCGCCAAGCGAGCCTTCGAATTGGCCGCGGCGAAGTTGCCTGTGCAGACGCGTTTTGTCAGCCGTCTGGGCCTGGAGGGCTGATGCGATGAAAACGGATGATCTGCGGCACAAGTCGGAAGACCAGTTGAAGGGTGAGTTGATCGGCCTGCGCAAGGAGGCGTTCAATCTGCGCTTCCAGAGGGCGACCGGACAGCTTGAAAACACGGCGCGGGTCGGTGAGGTGCGGCGCGATATCGCGCGGATCAAGACGATCCTTACCGAGAAGCGTAAGGCTTCCTAGGAGATACGGGACGATGCCAAGGCGAACAGTGCAGGGCACGGTAGTGTCGGATGCCGCGGACAAGACGATTGTGGTGAAGGTTGAGCGCCGGGTGCGCCATCCCGTCTACAAGAAGATCATCACGCGGTCTGCGAAATACATGGCCCATGACGAGGGCAACAGTGCGAAAGCGGGTGATGTGGTGCGTATTCGCGAATGCCGCCCGCTCTCCAAGCGTAAATGCTGGGAACTGGTAAGCGAAGCGGCCGCGGAGGCCAAGGAGTAACGACATGATTCAGATGCAGACAAATCTGGATGTTGCTGACAACTCCGGCGCCAAGCGGGTGCAGTGCATCAAGGTGCTGGGCGGCGCAAAGCGGCGGACGGCGGGTATCGGCGACGTGATCGTCGTGACCGTCAAGGAGGCGATACCGCGCGGCCGCGTCAAGAAGGGCGAGGTTCTGCGGGCGGTGGTCGTTCGCACGGCGAAGGAAATCCATCGCCAGGACGGCTCGTCGATTCGCTTTGACCGCAATGCGGCGGTCCTGATCAGCCCGCAGGGTGAGCCGATCGGCACGCGTATTTTTGGCCCCGTAACACGCGAGCTCAGGGCCAAGCGGTTTATGAAGATCATCTCGCTGGCGCCCGAGGTCCTGTAAGGGGCCGGGCGGAAACAGGTGTTGTAATGGCAGTGAAAATGAAAATCAGGAAAGGCGACCAGGTGGTCGTGCTGACCGGAAAAGACAAAGGCAAGACCGGTGCGGTTATTCGGGTGATGCCGAAGGACGAGCGCGTGCTTGTCCAGGGCGTAAATATGGTCAAGCGCCACACAAGGGCGGACCGGGCCAGCACCGGCGGCATTATCGACAAGGAAGCCCCGGTACATGTTTCCAACGTCGCCCATGTCGACCCGAAGACGCGCAAGCCCACGCGTGTCGGCTACAAGTTTATCGAGCCCAAGGGTAAGGGCGAAAAACCGACCAAGATCCGCTTCGCCCGGCGTTCCGGCGAAGTGATCGACGGTTGAATGAGGACAAGCGAATGACCACTCGTTTGCGCGAGGTATACGAGACGACGGTGAAACCTTCACTGATCTCCGAGTTCGGGTACAAGAGCCCGATGGAGGCGCCGAAGATTTCGAAGATCGTCGTCAATATGGGGATGGGCGAGGCTGTTGCCGATTCGAAAAAAATCAACAACGCGGTCGGCGACGTCACCCTGATTACCGGACAGAAGCCAGTGGTGACGAAGGCCAAGCGGTCGATCGCCACCTACAAGCTTCGCGAGGGTATGCCGATCGGCGTGAAGGTAACGCTGCGGCGCACCCGCATGTACGAGTTTCTTGACCGCCTGGTCACCGTCGCGCTGCCGCGCGTACGTGATTTTCGCGGCGTACCGGGAGACAGCTTCGACGGCAATGGCAACTATTCGTTGGGCCTGAAGGAGCAAATCGTGTTTCCAGAAATCGACTATGACAAGGTTGACGCTATTCGTGGCATGGACATCGTCATTGTGACGACGGCCGGGACGGATGCCGAGGCCAAGGCCCTGCTTAAGGGCTTCGAAATGCCCTTTGTGAATTGAACGGGCACACGGAGTACGAAAATGGCTAAAAAAAGTGCCACCGAGAAAAACGCAAAGCGTCAGCGCCTTGCGGCTAAATATGCGAACAAACGTGCCGAGCTGAAGGCGATCGTAATGGATCGTTCGCTGGAGCCGGAAGAACGGTTTGCCGCGCAGCTGAAGCTGAACGAGCTTCCGCGCAACGGCGCCGCCGTGCGGGTTCGCAATCGGTGTGAGGTCTCGGGACGTCCCCGGGGCTACTATCGGAAGTTCAAGATGTCGCGTATTGCGCTTCGCGAACTCGGGTCGCTGGGCAGGGTCCCCGGCCTCGTAAAGTCGAGCTGGTAAGGGAAGGCAAGGGCAATGTCGATGTCAGATCCCCTTGGGGATATGCTCACCCGCATCCGTAACGGTCAGCGGGCCAATAAGTCGGTTATCACGGTGCCGGCCTCCAAGCTGCGAAGCAATGTCCTGGACGTGCTGCAGCGCGAGGGCTATATCCGCGGTTACAGCTGGGCCGAGATTCGCAGCGGCCTCGCGGAGTTGACGGTCGAGCTGAAATATAGCGAAGGCCAACCGGTAATACGCGAAATCAATCGCGTGTCCAAACCGGGCCGCCGCGTCTATTCCAGTGTCAGGAAGATGCAACCGATCTACAACGGCCTTGGTATCGCGATCCTGTCGACGCCGCGTGGCGTCTTGTCGGATAACGAGGCACGCGCGGCCAATGTCGGTGGCGAAATCCTCTGCCAGGTGTTCTAGGAGCAGATCATGTCCAGAATTGGCAAAAGTCCTGTGGAAGTGCCGAGTGGCGTCGAGGTATCGATCGTCAGTGATCTTCTGACCGCGAAGGGAAAGAACAGCACCCAGACGGTCCGGCTGCATGAATCGGTCGAGGTCAAGCAGGAGGACGGCAAGGTCGTCGTCAACCCGCGCGAGGGCGCGCCTGCCGCGCAAAAGATGTGGGGCACGGTGCGCAGCATGATCAACAATGCGGTGATTGGCGCGTCGGAAGATTTCAGCGTTCGTCTGGTAATCAACGGCGTCGGGTATCGTGCGGCGGTCCAGGGCAATATCCTGAACCTGCAGTTGGGTTATAGCCACGATATTAAATACCCCATTCCCGAGGGGATTACGGTCAAGTGCGAACGGCCGACGATGATCGAGATTTCAGGCGCCAATAAGCAGCATGTCGGCCAGATCGCCAGTGAAATCCGCGCCTATCGCAAACCCGAGCCCTACAAGGGCAAGGGCGTCAGGTACGAGAACGAGTTGATCGTACGCAAAGAAGGCAAGAAGAAGTAAGGGCAACAGCAATGCTGAGTACCAAGAAACTGTTCGATCGCAGGGCACGGCGGACCCGTTACCAGCTTCGCAAGAACGCCAAGGGGCGGGTGCGGCTGTCGGTCTTCCGTTCCGGCCTGCATATCTATGCCCAGGTAATCGACGACAGCGAGGGCCGCACGCTCGCGGCGGCATCGTCGATCGAGAAGGAATTGCGTAAGAAGCTGAAGTCCGGTGGCACCAAGGAAGCCGCTGCGGAAATCGGCAAATTGATCGCCGAGCGCGCCAAAAAGGCGGGTGTCACCGAGGTCGTGTTTGACCGCGGCGGATACGCCTTCCACGGTAGGGTCAAGGCCCTGGCCGATGGGGCGCGTGAAGGCGGATTGAGTTTTTAACGAGGGCCGGAACTTATGGCACGTTCACCAAGGGACAATCGCGGTCAGCGCGAGGAATCCGAACTGATTGAGAAGCTGGTTGGCATCAACCGGGTAGCCAAGGTGGTCAAGGGCGGACGCCGTTTCGGCTTCGCCGCCATCATGGTGGTCGGCGATGGTAAAGGCCGCGTTGGTTATGGCGCCGGCAAGGCGCGCGAGGTTCCCGAAGCGATCCGCAAGGCAACCGAGAACGCCCGCAAGGCGATGGTCCGCATCCCGCTGCGCGAGGGCCGTACCCTGCACCACGACGTTAAGGGTCGCTATGGCGCGGGCCGGGTCGTGTTGCGCAACGCGCCACCGGGAACCGGCGTCATCGCCGGCGGCCCGATCCGCGCGGTATTCGAGGCCCTGGGTGTCCAGGACGTCGTCGCCAAGTCGATCGGCAGCTCCAACCCGCATAACATGATCAAGGCGGCGTTCGATGGGCTGAGCAACTGCATGTCGCCGCGCGCCGTCGCGACGAAGCGCGGCAAGAAGGTCGGCGATATTGTTGGGCGACGCGAAGGCGATGCCCCCGTGAAGGAGACGGCCGATGGCTAAATCCGGTAAAGCGACACTCCGGGTTACCCAGATTCGCAGTGCCATCCGCCGGCCGGAAGATCAGGCCGCGACGCTGCGGGGATTGGGCCTGGGCAAGATGCACCGGACCCGAGAACTGGAAGACACACCGTCGGTTCGCGGAATGATAAACAAGATCAAACACTTGGTACGCGTCGAGGATGCGGGCTGACCGCCCGGCGTTCTACGGTATATAAGACTAAGGAACTGTTTCGATGAAACTCAACGAGCTTTCAGATAATCCCGGCGCCCGGAAGGAACGCACCCGGGTTGGCCGCGGAATTGGGTCTGGCAAGGGCAAGACGGCCGGCCGTGGCGTCAAGGGCCAGAAATCGCGTAGCGGCGTTTCGATCAAGGGTTTCGAAGGCGGCCAGATGCCGATCTATCGCCGCATGCCGAAACGCGGTTTCAAAAACCCGTTCCGCAAGGAATTCGTCGTGGTGAATCTGGGACGGCTGCAACAGGCGATAGACGACAAGCGCATCGATGCCAAAAAGACGGTCGATACGGCGGCGCTTATGGCCGCCGGTTTGGTTGGCCGGCGTGTCGGCGATGGCGTGCGCCTACTTGCAAATGGCGAGTTGAAGGCCAAAGTAACCGTTGACGTTGCCGGCGCATCGAAATCCGCTGTGGAGGCTGTTGAAAAGGCCGGCGGCAAGGTCGTGCTACCGGAAGTCAAGGCCAAGCCCGAAGGCAAGAAGGCCGCGAAGGGCAAAGCCAAGGGTGAGACCAAAGCCGAAGCCAAGCCAGCCGTGGACGAGGAAGCCCCGGCCAGCGACGACTAAACTCTGACGCCGGCATCGCCCGGCAGGGACCCGTTATATGGCATCAGCCGCTGAACAGTTAGCAGCCAATTTTAACTTCGGCGCCTTCAGCAAGGCGACGGAACTCAAGAAGCGCCTGTGGTTCGTCGTGGGCGCTCTGGTTGTTTACAGGCTTGGTACCTATATTCCGCTGCCCGGGATCAATCCCGTAGCGCTGGAGGACATATTCTCGCGCCAGGCAGGCGGCATCGTCGGCATGTTCGACGTCTTCGCCGGCGGGGCGCTCAGCCGCATGACGATTTTTGCGTTGAACGTAATGCCCTATATCTCGGCGTCGATCATCATGCAGTTGATGACGGCGGTCGTTCCCACGATCG
>CAXMQC010000062.1:0-3433 GCA_964195285.1 Akkermansiaceae bacterium | reverse complement strand
GATCAAGAAGGATTATGTCGTCCTGCCGGACAAGCTGGCCCGCGACGACGACGCGTTGGCGCCCTGGATCGAGGAGAGCATCCGCCATGTCGTGACGGCCGCGAAATAGAGTGGTGCTTAAGCCCGCGCAAACGGGATTATACCAAAGCTCGCTGATAAAAACCCGGTTAGTGGCGGCGCGGCGGCCCGCATGCGCCGAGGATTGCCCTGTGCCTGGCCCGTAGCGGATGGCTGGAAACCCAATTCCGATTCCCGTGGACTCCGCGTACCAGCGCGAGACCCGCGTTGGGCGATGGACGGCATGATGGAGAGCGAGATGCCGCAGCTGCCTCGTAAAGACGAACAAAAAAAGATGCTGGCGCGCGCCGCGGCCGATCTCGTCGAGCCGGGTATGATGCTTGGACTCGGTACCGGTTCGACAGTCGATTTCTTCATTACGGAATTGTCACAACGGAATTTCTCCGGCTCCGGGTTGACGATCGTCCCGACCTCCCGCGCCAGCGCCGGAAAAGCGGAAGAGTGTGGCTTTAAGGTCGTGAGCCCATCCGCGTCAGCGGTCCCGGACCTGACCGTCGACGGCGCCGATGAGGTATCGCGCGATCTTTCAATGACAAAAGGCGGCGGCGGCGCACTGCTCTGGGAGAAGATCGTTGCCCGGGCCTCGCAACGCCGGGTTTACCTTGCGGACGATACCAAGCTTGTCGCGCGTCTTGGGAAGTTTCCGTTACCGGTAGAGGTGACACCGTTCGGGCATGTCTATACCGCAATACTGCTGCGAAAATTCAGGGCGGCGACACGGCTGCGAATAGACGCGTCCGGCGAACCGTTCGAAACCGACTCGGGGAATCTGATTTACGACTGCAATTTTCCCGCCGATGCGGATCCCGCAAAGCTGGACGTAGATTTATCCTCGGTCCCCGGCGTCGTCACCTCTGGCCTCTTCATCGGATTCATTGATATCTTGCTCACCGTTGCCGATGGCCAAACCGTGCCGGTCTCCGATCCGTCGGATGTGTTCTGGTGAGCCGGACACCGCCATCGATTATAATCATTTTTTGAAGTAACAATTATCTGACGAATTTCTCTATGTGAATGCTGTCGTCTTTCAGGGTTACAAAGCTGTCCTCCGGTACATTCGACCACGAATCGCCCTGCCCATCGAGCGGCTCGGACGCCAAAGCCAATCCGCCATTGTCGAGTTTGGAAGACGTATAAAGTGTTGGGCTCAGCTTATTGCTCGAATGCCAGAAGCCGAAAATTTCTGATCCATTTGAAAAAACACAAGCGAATTTGTTAGGCTGTGTTGTTCCTTCCAGAGCCGCTTCACAAATCTTGATGGCCTTTTCGGACGCGGCCACCGGGTCGTCAACCAGACCGTTGGCCAGAAGCAATAGGAAGATCAGCTCGGAGTCGGTTGTGCCGCGGCGGGCATAATAAAGATCGTCCGGAAGCATGGTCTCAACGTGGCGGCGAATGGCCCCTATATTGGGCACCTGCCCATTATGCATGAACGACCATTTGCCGTAGGTGAAGGGATGGCAATTCACCCGCGACGTCTCGCCCGTCGTCGAGGCGCGAACATGCGCCAGAAACAGGCGGGATTTCACCATGCGGCAAATGCTAGTCAGATTCCCGTCCGACCAGGCCGGCAAGATATCACGGTACAATCCGGGACGTTTATCATCGCCATACCAGGCGATACCAAAGCCATCGCCATTCACCGCAAGCTTGGCTTCGGTGGCGGACTGGCTTTGCTCCAACAATGAATGTTGCGGCAGGACCACAATGTTCTCGATAGGGATTGCTGGCCCCTGATAGGCGGCGAGACGGCACATGAAAGTCTATCCGTAAGATCTCGGTTTATGATTCCGAGGCTGAGATCCGTTCCCTATATAAAGTAACTAACCGTTTGCCGGTTTAATTGCCAATACATTACGTCAACGGCACCAGCGCGTTCACAGGGATGATATCGTGGTCCACATTGCGACCGGCGGGGTCAGCGTCGCGTTACCATATAGAGATGAAAATGCTCGCCGTCCTTCCGGTGGAAATAGATTTTCCCGCCGTCGGGTGAGACCGTCGGACCCTCGACGAAGCCGGTTATGGTCTCGATACGGCGCGGTTCGCCGAACGGCTCGTCCGCGGATTCGCGGCTGGCGACCATGATACCGGTCTGCGCTAAAACGAGTTTGCCCTCGTCAAACTTGAAGCGGGCGCGGGTGAAGTAGAGCACCCGCTCGTCGGCCGTCAGCGCCGGCGCATATTCCAGATCGTCGGTGTTCACCGCGTCGAAGATGGCGGCCGAGTCCGCCCGCGTTTCGAACTGCCCGTCGGACAGGCGCGCGACATGGATATCCGACGTCTTCGGCAGATTATTTTCCATGTTCCACTCGTTGAGGCAGTAATACAACGTCGTGCCGTCGGCGCTGATCTCGGCATCCATGTTCAGCATCCCCGGTTTGCCCGGCGAGACGTCGCCGTCGATCAGGCGCGGCGAATCCGTGACGCCGCCGTCGAACCGCGCGCTGCGGATGGTGCCGAGGCTCTTGGCGTAATCGCGCGGCGAGACGAAATAGAGCCGGCCCGCGCGATCCATCGAGGGGGCGCCGTCCACCGTCTTCGAATTCGCACCCTCGACCGGGCCGCGGTAGAGGAAGGTCAGGTCGTCGATCCGCTCGGCATAATACAGGTCCGGCCGCGTCCGGCCGAGATGTTGGCTGTTGAAAATCAATAGGTTTCCGTCGCGGCTGATAAAGGGCTCCATCGCGCCCCAGCTGTCGTCATAACCTTCGATGGTCACGCGCCGGGGCGCGCCGAATTCGCTAAGCAAGTTCAAATTCACGATGCGCTCGCGGTCGACCTCCAGATCATGGATGACCGCATCCAGTATGGCCTCGCCCTCGGCGATCTCGCCATTCTTGAAATGGGTTCCGGCCTGCTCCGTGCGCGCCAGAAAAGGCGAAATGTCCGCGCCGGCATTGGCCTGCTCGACGAGCATTTCCTTGGCATGGTCGCGCTTGCCTTCGAGCCGCGCGACGACTTCGCCGCCAATTTGGCAACCGGCCAGAATCAGGGCCGCCAGGACAACCAGCGTGGCAGTTCGACTGAACATCGCGCAATCCTGACGGAAATTCGTGAAGATTCGGTGTCTGGGCGTTAGTGAATTGAAAACACTTGATAATACGCGATATTAAGCCATATCAAGCTCAAAACGGCGGCGCACCTAACGTAAGATCAAATTCGCAATTTCCTGGGCTCTCTGTAGGAGCTCATCGGGCGACAGTCCTGTCTTCTGCAACCAAGTCCAAAATCCTACATGGATAGCGACAATCGCCCAAAACAGGAGCTGAAACGAGGTTTTGCGCGTTTTGTGCCGGAACAGCATCTGCGCCAGAATAGCGCCTGGCCACCCCCCCAGGAGCCCGTATAGCTG
>CAXMQC010000061.1:0-4941 GCA_964195285.1 Akkermansiaceae bacterium | reverse complement strand
TATATCGTCGAACGCGCCAATATCGTGAATCGGCTGTTCTTCAGTATCCAGTTGGCCGCGCGAAATGTGCCCGGCTCGATGGCGGTGGCGGCGCTGGCCACCTGCGCCGTTTTTGCCACCGCGACCGGCATCATCGGCGCCGTGGTCACTCTGATGGGCATGCTGGCCTTCCCGGCCATGCTGGCAAAGGGGTACGATACCAAGTTCGCGGCCGGCGTCATTTGCGCCGGCGGCTGCCTGGGCATCCTGATTCCGCCGTCGATCATGCTGATCGTCTACGCCGCGCTCGCCGAGTTGTCGGTGCTTCGGCTGTATGCGGCGGCCATGTTGCCAGGCCTGCTGCTGGCCGGCATGTACATGATCTATGTGGTCACGCGCGCCACCCTCAACCCGTCGCTGGCGCCGAAACCGCGCGAGGAGGACGTGCCGAGTTTTGGCCATATCCTTTATGAACTGCTCACCTCCTTCGTGCCGTTGGCGGTGCTGATCATGAGCGTTCTGGGCGCGATCCTCATGGGCCTGGCGACCCCGGCGGAAGCCGCCGGCGTCGGCGCCTTCGGCGGCCTGGCGCTGGCCGCGATTTATCGCTCGCTGAGCTGGGAGCGGCTGAAGGAATCGGTGTTCCTGACCGCCAAGACCTCGGCCATGGTCTGTTGGCTGTTCGTCGGCTCCTGGACCTTCGCCTCGGTGTTCTCCTATCTCGGCGGCCATGACCTGATCAGGGACTGGGTGCTGAGCATGGAATTGAGCCAGGTCGGCTTCCTGATTTTGGCGCAGGCCATCATATTCCTGCTGGGCTGGCCGCTGGAATGGACCGAAATCATCATCATCTTCGTGCCGATCTTCCTGCCCATGCTGCCGCATTTCAGCGTGGATCCATTGTTCTTCGGCATGCTGGTGGCGCTAAACCTGCAGACCTCGTTCCTGACGCCGCCAATGGCGATGGCCGCCTATTATCTGAAGGGCGTGGCGCCACCGCATATCCAGCTTATGGACATTTTCCGGGGCATTATGCCTTACCTGGCCATCGTTATCCTGGCCATGGTGTTGATGTATAACTTCCCGGCAATCGCCCTCTGGCTGCCAGACTATCTGTTCCCGCAGAAACTCGGGTAACCATGGCCGCGGAAGTGAACTTCCCGACCGCGGCGGAAGCGTTGGCGGCGCTGCGCGAGGGCCAGGTGTCTTCACGCGAGGTCGTTCAGGCGTGCCTGGACCGGATCCGGGAATTTGACGAAAACGTCGAAGCCTGGGCCTATATCGATCCCGAGTTGGCGCTGGAGCAGGCGGACCGCGCGGATGAATTTCGCACCCGCGGGCTGGCGCTGGGTCCGCTGCATGGCCTGCCGGTGGGTGTCAAGGACATCCTGGACACCGCCGACATGCCGACCGAGAACGGCACGGTCCTGCATCGCGGCAGAACGCCGGCGGAGGATGCGGCCGTAGTCGAGCGCCTGCGCGCGGCCGGGGCGATCATCCTGGGCAAGACGGTCAGCACCGAGCTGGCCGTCTATTCGCCCGGCAAGACCAAAAACCCGCACGACCCCACCCGCACGCCGGGCGGATCGTCCAGCGGCTCGGCGGCCGCGGTGGCATCTTTCATGGTTCCGGTTGCGGTGGGCACCCAGACCAACGGTTCGGTTATCCGCCCGGCCGCTTTTTGCGGCGTTTACGGGTACAAACCCAGCCACGGGCTGGTTTCCCGTCACCGGGTTCTTAAGCAGTCGCGCCCGCTCGACACAATCGGCTGCATGGGCCGGACGCTGGAGGATACGGCGCTGCTGGCCGACGTGATGATCGGCTACGATTCCCGCGACCCGGACTCGCGACCGCGTGCCCATCCGCAAATCTGCCGCGTCATGGCCGAGGAACCGCCGGTAAAACCGAAACTGGTATTTATTCGCACCCCGGTCTGGGATCAGGCGGAAGAGTCCACCAGGGACGCGCTGCGCGAACTCTGCGAACATCTCGGCGAGATCGATCTTATGGAACTGCCGCCGATATTCGACGGCGCGCTGGACGATCATCGCCGGATCATGGAGGCGGACCTCGCGGTTAACTTCGCCAAGGAATATAGCGACGGCAAGGACCAGCTCAGCGACGTGTTGCGCAAAATGATCGAACGCGGCCGTGAGGTGCTGGCCACGGACTATAATGCCGCGCTGGCCCGGATCGCCAACTACCGGGCGGAGATCGAGGAAATCATCGTCGAATTCGATGCGATCCTCACACCCGCCGTCACCGGCGAGGCCCCGGTGGGGCTGGAAACCACTGGCAGCCCGGCATTCTGCACGATCTGGACCCTGGCCGGCGTTCCCGCCCTTACACTGCCGATCCTCGAGGGCCCGAATGGCATGCCCTTGGGCGTGCAACTGGTCTCGGCCAAGGGCGACGACGCGCGGTTGTTCCGCACCGCGCGTTGGCTAGTGGGAACCCTGGAAGGGGAATGAAACCGTTTTGTAGCTCCGCGAAGCACAATCAGGTAATGTAGCGATATGGACAATCTGATCACCGGTATTTTGGCAATCATCGTCTTCGTGGCCTTCACGCTTGGACTGGCCGAATCCATCGGCGAGGTTCCCTTCGTGATCATCGTTCTGATCGTCATCTCGATGGCGGGCGTCGATTTGTGGCAATCCACGCGCGAAGGGCTGCGCGGGGAGCGGGAGCAGAAGGCCGGCAAGGAATAAGGCGCCGCCCGCGATTGCCCGCGCCCCTTCAACGGCCCATTTGCTAATGGAGACGCCTGAAACCGGCTTGAAATTCCTGATTGTCGTCTTTCTGTCGGCGATATTTCTGGCGATTTTCATCAAGCGCCGCTACGGCCCCGTGGGCAAGAAGCTGATCGAGTGGATGGGCCCGCGCTGGACCCGCATTATAAAGATCGGGTCAATCGCAACTTTGGTGTTGTGGCTGATATTCTGGGTCGCGGTTAGCCCCGAACGACGCGCCGAATTAGAGAAATTCTACGACGAGAATACCCCCTGGGCCGTGCGTTGACGGGTACGATCCGGAACGACCGGGCGCCGCTTCGGGAAACGAAACCGGTGCGGGGCAAGGGCAACAAGGAATCCTTCTGCTCCTGCTCGCACGGGGCCGGCCGGTCCATGTCGCGGGGCGAGGCCAAGCGGCGTTTCTCGCTGGCCGATCACGCGAAGGCGACGGAAGGCGTGGAATGCCGCAAGGATGCAGGTGTCATCGACGAGACGCCGATGGCCTACAAGGATATCGATGCGGTGATGGCGGCCCAGGAAGACCTCGTCGAGGTCGTCCACACGCTGAAGCAGATCGTCTGCGTGAAGGGGTGATAAGGAGCGGTGGGGGTAGCGGGGAAACCCGCCACCCCGTCCGTTACGAGAGCACGGCGCCAAGCCGGTCAGTGCCGCCCCGGGGATTGTTACGATCCGGGGCGGTAAATCACCATCGAGGCGCCCTGGGACTGGGCGTATTTATCGTAACCGATCAGGCGGATCAGAGGGTTCGGCCAGGCCTTGTGGCACTCCTCAAGCTCGGCGAGGATGCGTTTGATATCCTTTTCGCCGAACATCGGCAGTTTCCACATATACCAGTAATGCTCGGCCGAGTGGGCCGGCTCCACATGCTCGATGGCCGGGTTCCAGCCTTTGGAAATCATATGCTCGATCTGCTTGCGCATGCGGTCGGCATCCATTTCCGGCAGATAGGAGAAAGTACCGTATTTCCGGCTTCCTGGATCGTCATGGCTGGACTGGTAGTCCTGGATGTTCGCGACTTTGTTCATCTCTTTGTTCCTCTCGATATCCGGTTCATCCGGCCGCCAGCTTGTCGACGGTGTCGAACTCGAACTTGATTTCCTTCCAGGTTTCCATGGCGGCCCCCAGCTCGGGGCTGTGCTTGGCCGCGGCGGTCAGGATATCCTTGCCCTCGCGTTCGACGTCGCGGCCGGCATTGCGGGCCTCGGTGCAGGCCTCCAGCGCCACGCGGTTGGCCGCCGCGCCCGCCGCGTTGCCCCAGGGATGGCCGAGCGTGCCGCCACCGAACTGGAATACCGCGTCGTCGCCGAAGATCGAGACCAGTGCCGGCATGTGCCAGACATGGATGCCGCCGGAGGCCACCGGGAACAAGCCGGGCATGTGGCCCCAGTCCTGGTCGAAGAAGATGCCGCGCGACCGGTTTTCCGGCACGAACTTCTCGCGCATCAGATCGATCCAGCCCAGCGTTGCCTCGCGGTCGCCTTCCAGCTTGCCGACCACAGTGCCAGAATGCAGATGGTCGCCGCCCGACAATCGCAGCATCTTGGCCAGCACCCGGAAATGGATGCCGTGGTTCGGATTGCGGTCCAGCACCGCGTGCATGGCGCGATGGATATGCAGCAGCATGCCATTGTCGCGGCACCAGTTGGCGAGCGAGGTATTCGCCGTAAAGCCCGCCGTCAGGTAGTCATGCATGATAATCGGCATGTCCAGCGATTTGGCATATTCGGCCCGCTTGTACATCTCCTCGACCGTGGGCGCGGTGACGTTCAGGTAATGCCCCTTTTTCTCGCCGGTTTCGGCTTCCGCCTTGTGCAACGCCTCGGCGACGAAATCGAAGCGCTGGCGCCAGCGCATGAAGGGCTGGCTGTTGACGTTCTCGTCGTCCTTGGTGAAGTCCAGCCCGCCGCGCAGGCATTCATAGACCGCCCGGCCGTAATTCTTGGCCGACAGGCCGAGTTTCGGCTTGATGGTGCAGCCCAGCATGGCGCGACCGTATTTGTCCATGATGTCGCGCTCGACCTGGATGCCATTGGGCGGGCCGCCGCAGGTGGTTACATAGGCGACCGGGAAGCGGATATCCTCCAGGCGTAGCGAGCGCACCGCCTTGAAACCGAACACATTCCCGGCGATCGAGGTGATGACGTTGACCACCGAGCCTTCCTCGAACAGATCCAGCGGGTAGGCGACGAAGGCGAAATAGGCGCCG
>CAXMQC010000060.1:0-2844 GCA_964195285.1 Akkermansiaceae bacterium | reverse complement strand
GCCGGCGCAGCCCTATCGGCACAGCCGCGGCGGCCCGGAACGGGTGGCGGCGTCGCCGTGGATCATCTCGCCGATGCCGGCCCAATATGCCGCGGCCTCGCACATCGGGCAGGGGCGCGACGACGAATAGAGAATGGCGCCGTTCAAATCGCGGTCTTGTAGGCGGCGGGCCGCATCGCGGATTGCGGAGATTTCCGCGTGCCCGGTAGGATCCTGGTCCAGGATCACCCGACTCCATGACTGCCCGATGATTTTTCCGCCCCGCACGACAACCGCGCCATAGGCCTGATCGCCATGTTCGGTGGCGATGCGCCGCATTTCGTACGCGCGGCGAATGAAGGCCTTATCGCTGGCGTTGTCCGGTTGGGCGATCTCTTCGGCGGCTTGCGGCATGGCCGATTGTGCGGTGGCGCGAAGCGAGGGGGCCAGCACCGCGGCGACGCCCAAAGTTGAGAGCAACCAGCGTCGGGGCAGGGCAATAGACTTACCCGGCCGGCATACGCTTTTGTTCTGATCGTCGGCCATAAACGAAACCCAAGCTGCCTGTCGCGGCACTGCTGTCCATCCAGCGGTACCATCCGTCTGATTCATACCACTAGCGGCGCTCCCGGCAAAAGAACAATGGGCGGGCAATATACCGGATTATGACATCTGCGTGAGCTGTGACCGCCGTCACTGGTAGGCGTTCAGGGGTCTTGTAGTGTTCACCTCGCCGGACAGCCGGCCGGTCTCCATCCATTGAAAAAAGGAACTTCGCCATGATCGCCAAGACCCCCAACAATCGAATAATCGCGCGTTCAGTCGTTTGGCCCCGCTGCGGCGATACCGGGCTGCTTATGTTGAACCCGGCTACGGCCGGGACTTGAGGGGTGACAAGCCATGCCAAACCCCAACCTGAACCTGGTACCCCGCGAACCGGTAGCCGTATCGCACTTATCCGTCGGCGATCAGCGTTCGCTTTCGGAATTTCTGCATGTCGCGCTCAATCACAATCTCGCGCTGGCCGATCGGAAGGCCGGTATCCTTTTTACCCTGGTCTCCGGCGCCACGCTCTACATCCTGCAGAGTCGTTCCGGATGGCCTTCGGGTGCTTTCGTATCGATGGCGGGCCTGCTTTGGGTGGCGATGCTGGTATCCTTCGTGGCCTCGGCCGGATCCGCCTTCGTGGTTATATTTCCGCGTCTGTACCGGGGGCCGAACAATTTTCTCTTTTGGGGCACAATCGGCACGGTCGAAAAGCCCGCCGAGTGGCTTGACGGCCTGGCGCGAACGAAATCGGACGATCTCCTGATGGCCCGCTTCTACCACTGCCATGCACTTTCGCGGATCTGCATCGTGAAGTTCCGGTTGCTGCGGGTCGGCTTGATCGCCAGCCTGGTTGGCCTTATCTCCTTTGCCCTGCTTGCCTTGTTCTGACGATTGACCGGATCCCGGTCCCGGTTTATTCCAAGGAGCGCAACCCTTGTAGGTTACGTAACAGTATAGTATGCTGGCGCTACGCGCGGCGGCAATAACTGTTACGTAACAGATCGTGCGATTCTGCGGCAATACGGGGGCCGACATGGCGCTAAGCAATGCGGAAAGGCAGGCAAGATACCGACGGCGGCTGAAGGCTCTCGCCGCCAGCGGCGATTCCGCCATCCAAAAACTGAATGAGGCCTATAGCACGGCCGCGGTGGCGCAGCGTGACGCCGCGCTGCGGGCGATCAGGATGGAGATGGCGCAATCGACGGACCGGAGATTCGCCCGCGCGCTGGACCGGATGATGTCCAGCCTGCCCCCGGCTTCCTATGGCTGGACACTGGAAGACTGGTGCGAAGTCGCCTGCCAGATCGGGCGAAAAGACGAGGAAGCATCGATCTTGGAGGCGCGCGCGGCAGCCCTGCGGCAAATGTCGGAGGCACCGCGGAGGCCATGGGCGCCGTTCAGTAAAGTCGGTCAAGACCGGTAGCGGCCGATTCAAAGCTTGACGGCCGCGAACACAAAACGGTTCACACAAAAGAAATACGACCCATCCGATCCCTTTTGTTTCAGGTCATTGAGCCACGCTTTGGACTCAGCCGCGCTGACGGCCCCCTGTTCGCGCGCGTATTGCGCAAATTGATCGATCATTCCGTTAGAAAAATTACCTGGCGTGAAGCTTGTGTTCACGATCGGAAATGCATCTACACCGACCGCCGAAAAACCCTGCGCCTTCATCAGGGGGCCAAGCTTCACCGGCAGGTTGGGGCTGGACACCGCATCGTCCCAGGCCGCCAGCATTTTTCTGGTCAATGAATCGTCGAAACTATTGAGCACCGTGCCCCGCCAGTCCGTTTCGATGATCGCGATGCGGCCGCCGGGCTTGAGCACCCGGTGCATCTCGGCAAGCGCGGCCGAAACGTCCGACAGGTAGAGCAAAACCTGAACGCAGGCCACCGCATCAAAAGTCTCGGCATCTTCCGGCAGTCCTTCGGCTTTGGCTTGCCTAAATTGAACCTGGTCGAGACCCGCGCAACGCCGTTCGGCCAGCGCCAGCATATCCTGGCTGATATCAACACCAACCACACGGCCGGCCGCGCCAACGAGTGCCGCCATGTCATGAGCGAGCAGCCCGGTGCCGCATCCGACATCGAGCGCAAACTCTCCCGCCTCGAGCTTTAATGCGTCCAGCGTTCGCATCCGCTGGCGTGTCACATCCGGGGTCAGATATACGCGGTCGGTTTTTCTGGCCTCGGCTTCGTCATAGACGACCATCGTGGGTCTACCGCCCGAGTCCGGCGGCCGCTCGGGCGAGCGCCTCGACGCGGTCCCAGTCGCCAGACGCCACCGCGTCGCCCGGCGCGACCCAGGACCCGCCGACGC
>CAXMQC010000059.1:0-12961 GCA_964195285.1 Akkermansiaceae bacterium | reverse complement strand
CGGTGATTTCGACTGGACCGAAGGTGGATATCGCGAATTCGGCAATCGGCTCTGTCGCGATCATCATCAAAATAGCCGCCAGCGTGCCGCCAATCGCCGAACAAGTGACCGCGTAACCGATCGCCTTGCTTGCTTGGCCCTTCCGCGTCATTGGATAGCCGTCGAAGGCGGTTGGCGCGTTTTCCGGCGCGCCCGGAATGTTGAATAGGATGGCCGTCACCGCGCCGCCATAGGTGCCCGAACAATACAGCACCGAATAGAACATGATGGCGTCGGCCGCCGTCAGATAAACCGAGAAGGGCAGGAAGATCGCCGCCAGGGTCAGCATGCTGATCCCCGGAATGGCGCCGAACAGCAGACCACCGATAAGCCCGGCGAAGAATATCCCGATGCTCGTCCAACTGCTGACCAGCGTCGCCGCGCCCTGAAGGAAAAGATCCATGATGTAGCCTGTCTGTTCTGTGTGTGGGGGCCGGCGTCAGCTGCGCAGCAGAACGACGACCCAGTTGCCGAAATCGTAGAAGCCTGGCCAGTAGCCGATCGGCAAGCTGATGGGGAGGACGCTCGTGAACAGGAAGGTGATCACGCCGTATATCGGCAGCGGCACAAAGATCAGCATCTTTATGCGGCGTTCGCCTGTCAGATACAGATAAAAGGCCAGGAAGAACGGCGTCAGGAAATAGTACCCCATCCCCTGCAGCAGCATTGCATAGGCGATCGGCAGGGCCAGCGTCAGTCCCATGCGGACCATGAAGCCGGCCCCTTGTTCGCTGAACTGGCTGAAATAGCCGGGATCGTAGACCGGATCGGTCTTCGCCTTGAGCAGGTCCTGGACGAACTGGCCGATTGCGCCAAGGACGATCATCGCGATAATCACCCGCGGCCAGCCCGACGCGCCGAACTTGTAGAACTCGATATCGCGGGAGAACTCGAAGCTGTAGCCGAAGGCCAGCCCCGCAACCGCCAGCCATATGGCGATTTCGGTCCACTGACCGACGGTCAATTTTTGCATGACGGCGCCCTTTTCGAAAAAGGCCCCGGTGGGTTATTCACCGCCGGGGCCGATTATCGTGCAAACCGCGGGATTACTTGACCAATCCCATTTCCTTGTAGACCTGCCGGTAGACTTCCATGGTGTCGTTGATCAGCATCTTCGCACCCTCGGTGTCGCGGAAACTGGGGATCAGGTCCATGAACTTCTTCTTGTTGAAGGCCTGGTAGCTGTCACTGAAGAAGCCTTTCTGGAAGGCCCATTTCAGATATTCTACGCGGTCCGGCGGCGTGTCCTTGTGAACATAGAAGCCGCGGAAACGCATCAGCGGGATGAAGGTCAGGCCGACATCGGCCATCGACGGCACGTCTGGAAAGGCGCTGGGGCGTTTATCCAGCAGGGTCAGGATCGGCTTGAAGTCGCCGCTTTCCAGGAAGCCGCGCACGTCGCCGGGCTGCTCGAACAGAGCATCGACCTGGCCGCCCTTCAGCGCCCCGTAGCGCGGGCCGCCCTTGTCGAAACTGATCTGCTGCGCCTTCATGCCGAAATGGCTGGCGATGCGGTTCATGTTGATGCGCTCCATCGAACCCTCGCCGGCCACGTTGGCGATCGTCGATTTGCCGCCTTGGCCCTTGACGTATTCGACATAGGACGCCCAGTCGGTGAAACGGTCTTCGTTGACGCGGATATAGACCTGGCTGAAGGTGATCTGCGAGATCACCAGCGGGATCAGGTCGTTGGCGGGGTGAATTTTGCTTTTGCCGATCGCAAACGCGCTGGTCGCGTCATCGATATGCTCGAGCACCGTATAGCCGTCCGCCGGGGCGGCCATGTAGGTCTTCAGGCCGACCATGCCGGAACCGCCCGGCTTGTAGTCCGGCGTGATATCGAGGCCGGTGGCGTCCTTGACGCCCTGGATCATGCCGCGTGAAACCTGGCCGGAACCGCCGCCCGGGCCGTAAGGCACGATCATCGAAAGCGGCCGTTCCGGAAAACCGCCGGGTTTATCCATACTGGCTGCAAGAGTGCTGTGTTTATCCGCCTGGGCCGGAAGGCTCATGGCGATTGTGGCGACCAGTCCGAGAACGGGTACGCTCCATTTTATTCCTGATTTCATAAAGGTTCCTCCCGTGTGCATGATTCTGCATTTAATATAACGTTGCGTTGCAACGTTCCGGTGGCGGCACGTTAGCAATACCGGCCTGTTCATGGCCACCGTGATTCTCGTTTTCCCGGCACATATTCAAAAACTGGGCAAATATTTCAAAAAACGAGACGTTATGTCTCATTTAATTTCAAAACGCCGGCGATGTCAATTACTATATGTCGGCAGCAGTTTTTCCAGCCCTTCGGAAACCTCGTACACGCTGCTGACGGCAAGGTCGCGGCCGAACCTAATGCCTTCTTTTTCCGCGCGTTTGCGCAAGCGTTCTTCGTGATAGTCCAGAACATCCTTCGGGAACGGCATGGCGCCCGGCTGCAGGATACGCAGATAGCCGTCGATGTCGCGCGCCGGCAATATCCGGCTTTTGATATGGCGGTTGGGCGACCAGGGAATATCCAGCACCCCGGCCTCGCAGGCGCGGACCGTACCGACCGCAACGTCGCCGTCGCCCAGCTCCAGGATGCGGTCCATGACCGGGCGCACCTCGCGGCCGATCATATCCTTCTCGCGCTGGAATTCCGGTGTATCGTCGATCCGGATCTGGCGCGCCAGATAGATCGCCATGCGGGTCATGCGCAACGCCTCGGCATTGGCCTGCGGGGTCGGGATGCCATAGGCCTCATGCGTGCTCTTGGTGGTCACGCTGACGGCGCCGCCGATTGCCGCAAGCGTGCCGCCGTAGGATACCAGCGCGGCGGCCTGGGCATCGTCATAGGGCCAGGCGCCCATCCAGTGCAGCGAGGTCACCGGGGTGAAGACATCCTCATGACCGGCCTTGGCGAGATATTCCTGGACCAGTTCGCGGCAGGCGCGGATGGCGGCGGCGTCCTGGATCAGGTGCAATGTCTGTCCCAGCTCCAGCCCGTAGTCGCGGACACCCTGGGCCGCGGCCAGCAACGCGTCGACGATGCAGGTGACGATCGCGATGCTGGGCGGGATGTTGGTGCCGGTCAGGAAGCCGGGCTGGCGGCGATGCAGCATCACGCCTTTTTCGCGATAGAGCGCGGACAGGCGGTCGAGATACTGGTAATTCCGGATGCCGTCCTCGATGGAAAAATTCTTGGTGTAGGAGGTCGTATAGGCAAGCCCGGACCCCAGATAGCCGGAAAACCCGGCGGCGAATCCGACTTCGCAGGTCAGCTTCGGCATCGAGGTGCCGGACAGAACGATGGTCGGCTTGTCGATCGCCTCGACCAGTTTTCGGGCGACGCGCGGGCCATAATTGACCATCGGGAAACCGTTCAGCATCGAGCGGCCGGCCTTTTCCGATTCTTCGATGCCGGCCTGCGCCTTCTGCCATTGTTCGTTGCGGGTATAGCTGTCGGTGGTGGTCGGCACGATATCGGCCATGCCGTCGCCGTCGAGCTGCCGCATCAGTTCCAGTTGCAGCTCCAGCGTTCCGAACCCGCCACGCGGCTGGGTCAGGCATCTGCCCTCGGCATCCGCCCTGCGCATCACCGCCGACAGGTTTCGGTGCGCCGGCATGGCGCGGTGGAAGTCGACCGCCTCGTCGATATCGACTTCCGCGCCGGTCGGCCAGCGGGCCAGGTTTTCGCGCCGCATCGCCGCGAAATCGTCCTCATCGATGCACCCCGCCGAGAAGGGTGGGCGGCTTGCCTCAGCCTGCGTCACGTCGCTCGTCTCCGGTTATTGCGATACCGTTCATCGCCAGGGCGAGGGCCGCCTCCGGCTCGACCCCGGCCAAGAGGCCCGCCGCATAGAGCAGATAATGCCGGTCTATATAGATCGCCGGCGCACGCGGCCGCAGCGAAGTTCCGTCGCCATCGCCGGCCAGCGCGACCGCCAAAATGCCGGCCGGGTCGACCGCATGGGCCAACGCGCCGCCGGTGCCGATCAGCACGGCGACCCCGGTCAGATCCTTGCCTTCCTGCACACTTACCGGCCCGGTCGCGGTATGGGCGATCCTTATGCTGCCCGCGTGCCGCTTCATTGCCAGGGCAACGGCGGCGCGGGCCATGGCGCGGTCGACCGCCCGACATTCGTCATTGTCGGGCAATAATTCCATATTGTCCGCGATCCGGGCGAGCCAGCCTTCGACCGTCGCGCCGGCGACCCCGGCATCCTCGGCGATCCGCTCCAGGCCCGCCGCCTCCACGATGGTCTGCGCGTTATGGCGCATACCCAGATCGCCCTCGACCGTGCGCTTCTCATAAGGTTCCGGCAGGCCATACTGGATGACCCCCTCGTCGGCCGGATCGCCGGCGGCGATGGAATGCACATCCGTCGTGGCGCCGCCGATATCGATAACCACCAACGGGCCGAGGCCGGGCCGGTTCGCCGTGCCCGCCGACAGCAGGGTCGCACCGGCCAGCACCGCGGCCGGCGTCGGCATCAGCACCGCATCGAACATTCCGGCCGCCCGGTCGATGCCCTTGGCCTGGACAATGCGGCTGATAAAGACCTGTCGGATCGCCTCGCGCGCGGGGTCGATATCGAGCTCCTGGAAGGCCGGCATGACATTGCCCGCCACCGACAACGGCTTACCGGCGGCTTCGAACAGATCGCGAATTTCGTCGGCGGCGTTGCGGTTGCCCGCCGCGATCACCGGGCAGTCGAGCGGGCTGTCGGCCAGCAGTCGCGCATTATGCAGGATGACCTCGCTGTTGCCGCCGTCGGTGCCGCCGCTCAGCAACAGGACATCGGGGGCCAGCGCGACGATTCCCGCCAAGTCGGCCTCGGTCATCCGGTAGGCGTAGCTGCCGACCAGCCGGGCGCCAGCGCCCAACGCCGCCCGGCGCGCCGCCTCGACGGTCAATTCCTTGACCAGCCCGACCGTCACCATGCGCAGGCCGCCGGCCGCGCTGCTCGACGCCAGGCGATGCCTGAAGTCGGGCAGTCCACCCATATGATCGGCAAGATCGTCCAGCGCCGCCCGCATGCCGATGGTGATATCGGTGGCCACCGTCGACGGCCCCTGGCCCGCCGCCACGATGGCGCCGGCCGCCAGGTCGACCGCCCTGAGCTTGGTATAGGTGCTGCCGAAATCGATCAGCAGCGCCATGTCCGGCGCGCCCGTCATTTTGCGGTCCGTTCGCGCTTGGCGCGCACCGCGAAATCACTGTTCAGTTTCACCAACACATCGTCGGTCCGGGTATTGGGCGGGAAGGCGCGATCGAATCCCATTTCCAGGAATCGCCGCTCGACATCCGCCCAGTCCTGCTTGCCGACCACCAGATTACCGCCGACATAGATCAGGATATCCTCCAGCCCGGCCTCGATGCAGATGTCCCTGAATCCGCGGCAGTCCAATTCACCCTGACCATAGAGCGACGAGACCATGATGGCGTCGGCGGCGGTTTCGATGGCGGCCTTCACGAAATCTTCCGCCGGGGTCAGGGCGCCCAAGGCGATCACCTCGTAGCCGGCATCCTCCAGCGCCATGGATAGGATTCGGTTGCCGACGATATGGGTGTCGGCCCCGATCACGCCGGTGACCAGCTTGCGGCCCCTGGCGGGATCTGTCGCTGCCCGGCTCATCGACTTGCGAACTCCCTGCGCGCGACGGTGACGGCTTCCAGGGCGGCCCGGTCGATCGCCGGCATCGCGCCGGCTTCCAAGATCATGGCGCCGTTCTCTACCTTCATGGGCGTTGTGAAAATGCCGGTGGCCGGTTTAAGGAAGCCATTCATCTCGCCCGCATTGTCGATCATATGCGCGGCCACGCAGCCCTCCATCCAGCATCCGACCTCGCCGGCCACGCCATTGCCGAGGACCGGGATCATGCCGAGCGTGCGGATGCGCGCCAGCGCGGCGGTCAGACGGTCGATGCCGCCGGCCTTCATCAGTTTGAGTTTGATGTAGCGGGCCGCGCCCATCGCGGCCGCGCGTTCGATGTCGGGGATGCCGAATATGGCTTCATCCAGCATCATCGGTACCTGAGCGACCCTGGCCAGATCGGCAGCCGTTTCCCAGTCGGCCGCGGCCGCCGGCTGTTCCAGCAACTCGATTCCCTCGGGCTCCAGCGCCGCGGCGAAACGCAGTGCCTCGTCGCGGACATAACCCTGGTTGCCGTCGACCCGGATCGCGGCGCGCCCGGCGACGAATTGCCTGATCCGTTCGATCCGCGCGAGGTCGGGCTCCAGGTCGAAGCCGACCTTGACCTTGAGGGTCCGGTAGCCCGCCACCAGATGGGCGTCGATCTCGGCCTCGTATCCGGCGGGCTGGTCTGAATTGACGATCGCCAGCAGCGGCACGGCGACGGTCCGCCGGGGCAACAGCATCGGGTGGCCGGCAAACATCTCGCATGCGGTCGCGAAGGCCGTCGCGGTGAAGGGGCCCGCCGGCAGCAACTTGGCCGCCAGCCCCATGATCTCACCGGAAGGCCGGCCAGCGGCCTGTTCCGCCAGCGTGGTGGCGCGGTCCCAGGAACCTTCCAAGGTCTCTTCACAATAGCCGGGCAGGAAGGTTGCCTCGCCGAAACCGGCGTCGCCATCCTCGCCGGAAATTTCCACCAGGAGCGTATCGAAGGCCTCGACCGGGCCAAAAGACAGCTTGTAGGGAACCCGCAAGGGCGTGCGCAGCCGGTGCAGGATTATCCGCGTCACGCGCTGGCCCGTGGCAACCTCGCCTAGCATGCCGCCGGCCACGCCCTTCATGCTTCCCCGCTGGCTTCCCGAAGCGCCGATTCCATGCGCGCCGCGGCCTCGCGCAGCGCCGGCATGTGGTCGCGCAGCCCGGCGATATCGAGGCGCGGCAAGGGACTGTGCATGGCCAACCCGGCGACGGTACGGCCGCCGCCGTCGCGAATCGGCACGGCCAGGCCGATCAGGCCGAGATGATATTCCTGGTCGTTGATCGCGTAATCTTCACGGCGGATGACCTGGCAAGCCTCTTCCAGCCGCTTCGGGTCGGTGATGGTCTGTTCGGTGAACCGCGTCAGCGCCATGCCGGCGATCAGCTTTTCGCGTGTCCGGCCGTCCAGGAAGGCCAGCAGCAATTTGCCGTTGGCGGTGCAATGGGCCGGCACCCGGCTGTTGGGCGCCAGCTGCAAGCGCAGCGGCCAGTCGCATTCGACACGATCGACATAGACCACTTCCGTACGGTCGAGCAGGCCGATATTGCAGGTCTCGCCCATGGTCGCGACGAGTTCGGCCAGGATCGCATGCATCGCGCCCCCCTGGACGGCGCTGGTCAGCGCGTTGATCGACAGGGCGCAGAGCCGCGGGCCGACACCGTAGCGGTCGCGCGCGACTTCGCGACGCAACAGGCCCTCATCCTCCAGCTGGCGCATGATGCGGTGGACCGTCGGTTTGGAGAGGCTCAGCCGCTCGGTTACCTCCACCAATCCCAGAGGCCGGCCTTCCGCCGCCACCAGATCGAGAACCGCCATGCTCTTGGACAAGGCCGAGCCGTGGGCGCGTTCGTCCTCGACGGGTCCGACACCCGGTTTGCGGCGGTCCACGGCGGGTTCCTGCAGTCTTTTCATCGTGCGTCACGGCCTCCGCCGGCATTGGGATCATTGCCAAAACCGGCCTGGGGGGCTATGCAGTCCCGGCGTTTCGGCTCGTTCAGCATATCAGAATTTCATACACCATATCTCGTTTTTTGCCAAACCATGGCACCCGGGCGAGCCCCGCTTGGAAGGAAACCGCGTTGGAAGACCTGACCCCGATAACCATCATCGCCATTGCCGGCGGACTGATTGCCGGCGGCCTGGTCAAGGGCGTGACCGGGATGGGGATGCCGCTGGTCGCGGTCCCGATCATGACGCTGTTCGTGCCGGTGCCGGTCGCCGTTTCCGTCATGTCCCTGCCGATCATCGCGTCCAATCTGTGGCAGGGCTGGCAGGGCGGGCAATGGCGACAGGTCGTCCGCCGGGTCTGGCCGCTGCTTATCGTCCAGCCGTTCGGCATGGTCGCCGGCGTCGCCGTGCTGGCCTGGGCGGAGCCGCGAATCGTGATCGGCATGCTGGGCGCCCTCACCATGCTGTTCGTGGTCATGGTCCATTATCAGCCGGGCACCGTCATGTCGCGCCGTCAGGAACGCTGGATCGCGCCGGCAATGGGGCTGTGTTCCGGATTCTCCGGCGGGGTGTCCAGTTTTTTCGGCACGCCGATCGCCGTGTACCTGTTCCTGCTGGGGCTGGAAAAGGATGAGTTCGTTTCGGCAATCGGCGTCACCTACGCCTACAGCGGCACCATCCTGCTGATCACGCTGTGGGCCTTTGGCATATTGGGGTTGGAGATGACCGGCTGGTCGCTTGTGGCGTTGCCGGCCGCCTTCGCGGGCATGTGGGTGGGTCAGCAACTGCGCCGGAAGTTGAACGCCGACACCTTCCGCACGGTGGTGCTGGTGATCCTGTTTATTGCCGGCGTGAACATGCTGCGCCGCGCGTTTTTGGGATAACCTTATTCACCCCCCATCAAATCCGCCTCTTCCTGCAACCAGGCGGCGAAGGCAGCGACCTTGGGGAGGGCCGCCTTTTCCTCCGGAAAGACGATGTGGTAGCCGAAATCGACCGGCACCGAGAGGTCGAAGGGGCGCACCAGCCGCCCGGCGGCCAGGTCGTCGGCGGCCAGCACGTCGGCGGCCAGCGCCACGCCCTGTCCCGCAATGGCGGTCTGCAATATCAGACCGGCATCGTTGAAGCGCGGTCCCCGCTCGGCATCGACGCCGTCGGCACCGGCCGCCAGCAGCCACATGCGCCAGACCGGCCAGGTGACATCCTCGGATGACCAGTCGACATGCAGCAGCGTGTGCCCGGCCAGGTCGTTGGGCTCCTTCAGCGGCCGCGGGCCGTTCAGCAAATCCGGGCTGCATACCGGGAATACGGCTGTCGAGAGCAAAGGTTCGGCATGCAAGCCGGGATAGTTTCCGCCGCCATAGCGGATCACCATATCGACGCCGTCGCGGTCGAAATCGGTCAACCGGTCCGTGGTGTCCAGGCGCACATCGGTATCCGGCTGCCGACGGCGGAACCCCTCGAGCCGCGTGACCAGCCATTTGGCGGCGATCGAGGGGGCCGCGCTGACCGTCAGGATATGATCGTCGAGCGGACGCGCCATTTGGTGGGAGGCCGTCGCCAGCATATCGAACCCCTCGCGCAGGACCGGTAATGCCGCCTGCCCCTGGTCGGTCAGCAGCAATGCGCGCGTCAGGCGGCGGAACAGCGGCGCGCCGCAATATTCCTCCAGCGCCTTGATCTGATGGCTGATGGCGGCGGGCGTCACATGCAACTCCTCCGCCGCCTTGGTGAAGCTCAGATGGCGCGCCGCCGCTTCGAAGGCGCGCAGGGCGTTGAGGGGGGCGATACGGCGAGGCAAGATGTCATCCATCCATTAGAAAAACTAACTTATTATATGAGATATTGTCGTTTGTGAAAAGGAATAAATCGCACTAACTTACCAATCAGCGAAACAAACCACACGTTACTATCAATTAGGAAGACTTAATCATGATGGACATTCTCACACGCAGCATCGCCCGCGCCGGTGGCATCGAAGTTCCCGATAATGTACGGATCGTCGAGGCGCCCGCATCCCGCCGACCCATCCTCGAAGTCCTCGCCGACGCCTTCGAGCGCTGGAACGTCCGCCGGGCGACCTGGCTGACCCTGCGGGAGTTGGACGACCGTACGCTGACCGATATCGGCCTGCGTCGCGGCATGCTGCAAGACGTCGCGGATGACGTCAGCCGGCTGGCGGTCAACGACAATGAACTGCCGGTCGCGCTGTCGCATCTGGCCGCCAACGACAACATCGGTTCCGCCAGGGCCGGCTGACCCGCACAGGGTCGGTCGTGCGATAACAGTGGTCGGGAAAAACCAAATCGCCCTGAGGTTCCGTTGTAGCGTTCCGGGCGCCGGCGAGATCGCCGGCATCCGGTTCGCGGCAGGAGGGAACCCGTGGCTTTTCCGACCAAATCGAAATACGTCATCATCGGCGCCGGCATCCACGGCCTCAGCACCGCCTGGCATCTGGCCGCGGGACTGAAGGCGGCGGGCAAGGGCGATGGCGGCGACGTGCTGATCGTCGACAAGGGCGGCATCGCCGCCGGCGCCTCGGGCATCGCCTGCGGGGTGGTGCGCAACAATTATTTCCAGCCGGCGATGCGCGAGCTGATGGCGCATTCCGTCGAGGTCTGGGACAGCGACGCCGAAGCCTTCGCCTATCACCCGGTCGGCTATATGCAGATCAGCCCCGAGGTCATGCATGAAGACATCGCCACTATTTACGATCAGCAGAAGGCGATCGGTTACGACTCCGACTTCATCGAGGGCGAGGCCGACTGCATGACCTATATGCAGGGCATCTTCCAGGACTGGCGGGCGCAAGGCATTACCTCGGTGCTGCACGAAAAGAAGGGTGGCTACGCCAACAACACCAAGGCCATGTACGGGCTGGCCGCCAAGGCCGAGGCCGAAGGCGTGCGCATCCTGACCGGGGCGACCGTGACCGGCCTGCGCCGGGCCAACGGGTCGGGCGCGGTCGAGGCGGTCGAGACCGACCGCGGCGCGATCGAATGCGAGGAGGTGGTGATCGGCGCCGGCCCCTGGGTACGGTCGTTCTGGGAGATGCTCGACCTGCCCGACAGCGTCTCGATCAAGGGCGCCGACGGGGTGATGCATGACGATATCCCGATGTGGAAATACTGGTGCCTGGAGGAAGGCACGCTCGGCGTCGATCCAGATCTGCAGAAGACCAACGACGGCAAGATGCCGCCGGTGATCCATGTCGATACCGACGCGCCGCTGCATTCAGACGTCGACGGATCGCTGATCACCGACGCGCTGTGGGGCATCTATTACAAGCCGGACTTCAATTTCGGCGGCATCCAGGGCGGCGCCGCCCCTTACAAGGTCGAGCGGCCGGCCAGGGAGGTCGAGGTCGATCCCTATGGCGCGGAATCGCCGGAATTCATCGTCGACGACAACTTTGCCCATATGTGGTGTTCGGCGCTGGCCTTCTGCCAGGAGCGATTCTCGGGCCAGATCGGCAAGTGGAAGCAGGAGGCCTCGGGCGGGCTCGGCTGTTTCACGCCGGATTCCTTCCCGGTCTTCGACCGGTTCTGCGAAAACGCCTATATCGTCGCCGATTCCAACCACGGCTACAAGATGATCGGCGTCGGCAAGCTGGTGGCCGAGGAATTGCTCGGCAAGACCAGCGCCCTGCTGGAACCGTTCCGCTTCTCGCGCTACGCCGAAGGCAAGCTGCATCCGGTCTCGCACAGCCCGTTTCCGTGGAGCTGACGGGGGGCCACCCTTCGCGGGGCGGCTGAGTTCGAGGCTGGCCAGGAGCGGTCATTCACGTGAGTAGAGTATTTAGTGGGCCGGAATCCAGAGTTTAAAGGCCGACCCGGTTATTTCATCTTCATGACCCGGGCGCGCGCCCAGGCGGACACGGCTTCCGAAATCAGCACCAGGGCGAGAATGGAGAGCAGGATCGCGGCGACCCGTTCGGTCTCGATCTGCAGGATGTTGCGCTTCAGGTACCAGCCCATGCCGCCGGCGCCGAAGAAGCCGACGACCGTGGCCGCCCGGAAAGACACGTCCCAAGTATAGATGGCGATGCCCGTGAAGGCGACCCGCACCTGCGGGAAAACGCCGAAAATCATGATCTGAAACAGACTGGCGCCGGTGGCCCGCATGGCCTCCACCGGACCCATGTCGATGGCCTCGATCTCCTCGGCGAACAGTTTGCCGGCAAATCCCGTGCAGAAGAACATCAGCGCCAGCACGCCGGGCAGCATGCCGAACCCGATGATGGTGACGAACAGGATTGCCCAGATCATCTCATGCACGGCGCGGCACCCCATGGTGATGAAACGCGCGACCGGATAGACGTAAAGGCGGCTCGGGGTCATGTTGAAGGAACCGAACCAACCCAGGGGAACAGACGCAAGGAGTCCGAACAACGCCCCCAGATAAGCCATCTGAACGGTCTCAACGACATATTCCAGGTAGTCGCGGTCCATGATGTATTCGATGTCCGGCGGATAGTATCTGTTGGCGATGGTCGTTCCCATGCGCCCGAACATGCCGAACAAACGGTCCAGGGGGATTTCCAGATATTCGACCGTATAGGCAAGGAAAACCAATATGGAGAGCCAGATGCCATAACGGATCAACGAGTCGGGAAACCTGAAGCGGCTCCACTCGCGTTGCGGCGTTCCCGACGGCATCGCCGGTCGCGGCGCCATGGCTCGGCCCATCAGATCACCGCCTTTCGCGTGAAAAATGAAAACAACTCGCCGAGCAGGATCAACAGCAGGATGGCGATAATGACCGAGGTCACGCCATGGTAGTTGAAGGTGTTCATTTGCCGAAAGAAGACCAATCCCAGACCACCGGCGCCGACCAGTCCCAGGATCGCCGAGCGGCGAATGTTGATTTCCCATTCGAAGACGATGACGCTGAGCACCTGCGGCAGCACCTGCGGCAGGATGCCGTAGATCACCACCTGGAAATCATTGCCGCCCACGGCGCGAATCGCCTCGACGGGTCGAGGGTCGATATCCTCGATCGCCTCGGCGGACATTTTAGCGATAAAACCGATGGAACGGACGGCCAGGGCAAGAACCCCGGCGAGGGCGCCGAGACCGACGGCGGCGACGAAGAACAGGGCCCAAACGATCTCGTGAATGGAGCGGCTGAGGGTCATCATCAGGCGCGCCAGGGGATAGGTGACCGGTTTGTAGGGAGTGATATTGTGGGCCCCGAACCAGGCCGCGGGAATGCAAAGAATGACGCCCAGCAACGTCCCCAGACAGGCAATCATCAGTGTTTCGATGGTCGGCCCGATGAGCGATGGGAAGAGGGAAAAATCTATACCGAAAAAGCGGTTGGC
>CAXMQC010000058.1:0-12673 GCA_964195285.1 Akkermansiaceae bacterium | reverse complement strand
ACCGTGTATTCGAGGCGCGATTCGTCGCCGACCGCACCGAACACGACGCGCCCGGCGGCCACGGAGGCGCCCAGGACCAGCGGCTCGGCGCCGGCCGCGAGGCGGTCCCGATTCCAGTCGTCCGCCGCCGCGATGACGGCGTCGAGCGTGCGCAGCGCGTCGGCGGCATGGGTGTCGCTGGGCAGGGCCGCGCCGAATGTCGCCAGAATGCCGTCGCCGAGAAACTTGTCGATGCTGCCGCCATATTTCTGGATCGCCGGCACCATGCGCGACTGATACTCGACCAGAACGCCGATCAGGTCGGATGGCCGCATGGTTTGAGCGAGATGGGTAAAGCCCCTGATATCGACCGCCAGAATAGAGGCATCACGGGCCTCGCCATGACCCGGCCGGATCTGATGCTCCGCCCCGGTGATGCGGTCGGCGATCTCGGGTGCGAAAAAGCGTGACAGGTCGCGCGCCGCCGCCGCCTCGACGACCGACTGGACAAGCAGGCGCCGGGCCCGCACCAGGGCCAGCGACAACACCGCCGTGACGACGAGGATGGTAATGATCTTGTCGATTTCGGCGCCGATCAACACCGCATTGGCGGTAAGGTAATGAACATAGTCGCGGGTGACCATGCCGGGATCGGCGAATACCGCCGAGGCGGCCAGCACCGTCCAGCCCAGCGCCGCCGTGCCACCAGCCAGCAAGACATACCGCACCTCGAAACGAAGCGTCCGCAGGGCGATGAAGATAAATACATATAACAGTGTCGGCGCCTTCAGGGAAAAGGCCGGCGGCTGTTGATACTGGATGTGGAAGCTCCAGATCAGCAACAGCAGAAACACCATGTCGGCCACCACCAGGCCACCGACGAACCAGCCCGGCGCCCGACCCCGGTGGGCCACGAAAAGGCGCAGCACGGCGGCCACCGCGAAACCGCCCAGCGCCATGGTCACGGGCGGATACATCAGGTTGCCGGAATAGGTTTTGGGAGCTACCGAATAGAGCGTGGCGAAGAACAGCACGATGGCGAACTGGATCCAGGCGGTCAGCCGCTCGCTGGCGTCCTGTTGCTGTGTTATCGCGGCGCGGATGCGCGTGGGAACGCTGTCGCCCAGCGCGACCGCGCCGGTCATCTTGACCAGCCAGCCCTGGACCAGGTTACGTTCAGATAGGTTTTGTACGGTACTGTTCATTCACTTCAGATATCGCTATGGCCGGACTAGCAGTGTAAATCAACCATATTGTGCCCAAGCGGCGGTCTTGCGAGTTTAGCCGGCGAGGCGCGCGGCGCGCCATGCGGTCCCATGGGCAGTTTATGTCTGATTCACGGGGCCAGGGGAAATCAAGCTTTGTGCGCGGCCCATCACCCTTTCTTGAGCCAGAGGCTCGCTTCCCTCGCGCCGGACTTCAATGGCAGGCGGCCGAGAACACTGTTACCCACCTGTCCGGCCAAGCGGGTAACGGCGTAATGGCTGGCAAACTCCACGGTCCAGCGCCCTGCCCATATCAGCGGCGCGACGCCCTGTTGCTCGTTATAGCCGCGCCATTCCCAGTCGGCGGGATAGCCGTCGGGCAGAAAGACATCGTGGATCTGGACATAAACATCCTTCGGCAGCGCCGGCAGGATGCGGTTCAACAGCATGTCGACATCGGTGCCGGGCATCAGGATATGGCTGGAATCGATGGCCAGTATGTCGCCCGGCCCAAGCGACCGGAACGGGGCCTCCCCGGCCTCTTGCAGGGTGGTCAGCCGCAAATCCACCCGTTCTATCCCGGCCAGGTCGGCGCGCGGCGCCGGATCGATGGCGGTGATCCGGGTGTCCAGCCCACCGTCGGCGGCCGCCCGGGCGAAAAAGCGGGTCGAATGCCCGCAGCCGACCTCGACGATGCGGGCCGGCTTCACGGTTCTGGTGATGGTGTAGGCGATGGCGGCATCGGCGCGGGGAAACCAGTCCTGGGTCCAGCGCGGTTCGGGCGGCGGCCGGTCGCCGATCGCCTCCAGCTCCGCGGCGAAACCATCGATCGCATCGATCCAGGCCGAAATCTGGCCGCGCCGGGCGTCCAGACAATCCTCGATCGGGCCATAGGAGGGTAATTCGCCACCGCGCGCCAGGCTGTCGGCATGACGATAGGGGATGAAAAAGCCGCGCCGCGCCAGGCCTAGAATTGTCGGCAGGCCAAGGGACATCCGGCGGCGCCATGCCCTGAAAGCCGGCATCGCGATCAATCCATACCCGGGCTCGTTGATATTCCGCCGGCGGACAGGGTCTTCACGGCTCCAGCACCATGCCTTCTTGCGCCACCACGGTTCCCGGCCGCAGGGTCTCGGCTTGCGCGGCGATATCGTCCATGAAAACGTCGTCATGGCCGGGTTCGTGATGGAAGATCACCAATCGCCCTACATTTGCCTTGGACGCGATGCGCACGCCTTCCTGCCAGGTTGAGTGGCCGTAATCCCGATAGCGCGGAAATTCCTCGTCGGTATAGGTGGAATCATACACCATCATATCGGCGCCGGTGACGAAGGAGACCAGGTTTTCGTCAATCTGGCCTTCGACATGGCCGGTATCGGTGATGTAACACAGTGATCTGCCGGCATATTCGACGCGATAGCCGGTGGCCTGGTCCGGATGGTTCAGTGTCGTGGTCCTGATGATCACGCCATCGCAGGGATTCAACTCATCGCCGGCCCGGAAATCGCGATAATCCACTTGCGGCTCGAAGATCTTCGACGGCACCGGGAACAGCGGCTCCACCATCATGTTGGCCAGGACTTCCTGCAACGTATATCTCGGCAGCAAATGCCCGGCCCAGACCCTGAACTTGTTGCCTTTGACATAGAAGGGTTTGAAAAAGGGGATGCCGCAAATATGGTCGAAATGGGTGTGCGACAGGAAAATGTCGCCGTCGAGCGGCCCGTCGTCGGTGCCTAACTTGTCCCCCAGTGGCCGTAATCCGGTGCCCGCGTCGAAAATCAGTCGTTTATCGCCGCAAAACACTTCCAGACATGACGTGTTGCCGCCATAGCGCACCGTCCCTTCGCCGGGGCATGCAATACTGCCCCGCACGCCCCAGAAGCGCACTGTGAGATTCCCCGACTCAGACACCGACTTGCTTCCCCGTACCCGTTACCACTAAGCCGGTATTACTACGACTAGGGCTGTTTGTCACGGGACAAGCCTGTACCCGCCCGGTTCCGTGACCAGAATTTCCGCCTGTGACGGGTCGCGCTCGATCTTTTGCCGAAGCCGGTAAATATGGGTTTCGAGCGTATGGGTCGTAACGCCGGCGTTATATCCCCAGACCTCGCCAAGCAGCTGATCCCGACCGATCGGCTTTTCGCCGGCACGGTACAGATATTTCAGGATCGAGGTTTCCTTCTCGGTCAGCCGGATCTTCTTGTTCAGCTCGTCATCGACCAGCATTTTCGCCGACGGGCGGAACGTATAGGGGCCGACCGAAAAAACCGCGTCCTCGCTCTGCTCGTGCTGGCGAAGTTGGGCGCGAACCCGCGCCAGCAGGACGCCAAGCCGGAAGGGCTTCGTGACATAGTCGTTGGCGCCGGCGTCCAGGCCCAGAATGGTATCCGCATCGGTGTCGTGGGCCGTCAGCATGATGACCGGCGCCTTCATACCGCTTCTGCGCATCAGCCGGCAGCATTCGCGGCCGTCCATGTCGGGCAATCCCACATCCAGCAACACGACGTCGAAATAATCCTGCTTGATGATTTCCAGCGCTTCGGCCGCGGTGCCCGCGGTCGTCGTCTCGAATTCCTCATGGAGTTGCAGCTGTTCGGCGAGAGACGCCCGCAGCGCCTCGTCGTCGTCCACCATCAAAATGCGCTTGCCGGTCATTTGGCGTCTCCTCCAATTTCCCGCGCCCTGTTCTTTTATTATTATCGAATTAAGCGAGGCGCCGGTTACGTCCAGTTTATTGCGTTGCGGCCCTAATGGCTATCGTTGTGCAGGTTTTCCCCACAACCCTAACATGGCCTGCAATTCACGGAACGCAATGCTTCATTGGCGTCTTGCGATTCACAGCCCCGTTACCACTTGTCGCCAATGCGACCAACCGCGCATTCCCACTGGCGTGTTTATGCTATAATAATACATCCTGTTGGTGGCAGGCTGGGGCATGCGCGCTAAACGGTCGCCAATCCTATCGCGGAGTTTAACATGTTGAACGCCACTGGCCAGCGGAAGCTGCAATCGTCCAGCCGCAAGGCGCGGTCGGCGGTCGAGCGGGCGCTGGCCGAGCTGCGCCGCGGCGCCGGGATCGTTCTGGTTGACGATGACGGCGGCCCCGGGGCGATTGCGGTCGCCGCCGCCGAATGTGCGCGCGGCATTGGCGATTTCATGGAAATGGCCGGCAGTGTGCCGGATTGCGTCATTCCGGCAACCCGCGCCGCCGCGTTGGCGCTTGACAGCAGCCATGACGGAAATGTCGCCATTGTTTGCCGTGGCGGCGATGCGATGACCTTCGATCCGGAGCTGGCCCGCGCCATCGCCGGGCTTAACGAAGATCTGATCTTGCCCGGTAACACGCCGGTTACCGCGGCCGACCCGCTGCGTGACGCCGCGGTGGATTTGGTCAAGCTGGCGCGTTTGCTGCCGGCGGCGATCGTGGCGCGCATTACCGACGATCCGGCCGGCTGGGCGGCGCGCGAGGATGCGCTGATGCTCGAGGCCGCGGATGTCCGGCGTTATCGCGACCTGGTCGGCGAAGGCGACACGGTTCTTGCGGCCCAGGCGGTGGTTCCGCTGGAAGGGGCCGAAGACACCGAGGTCTACGCGTTTCGTCCGGCGGACGGCGGCAAGGAGCATCTGGCGATCGTCATCGGCGACCCGGCCAAGGACCAGCCGGTATTGGCCCGGCTTCATTCGGAGTGTCTTACCGGCGACCTTCTCGGCAGCCTGCGCTGCGATTGCGGCGACCAGTTGCGCGGCGCCATCCAGGCCATCGCGGCGGACGGCGGCGGCATCCTGTTGTATCTGGCGCAGGAAGGCCGGGGCATCGGGCTGGTCAACAAGCTCAGGGCCTACCGGCTGCAGAATGCCGGCTACGACACCATCGACGCCAACGAGCGTCTCGGTTTCGGCGCCGACGAGCGGGTATACCGTCCGGCCGCCACCATATTGCATTCGCTCGGATTCGACAGGGTGCGCCTGCTCACCAACAACCCGGCCAAGGTCGACGGGCTGGCGGCCTGTGGCGTCGAGGTGGTCGAGCGGGTTCCCCACAGCTTCCCCGCCAACGGCCATAACGAGACCTATCTGCGCACCAAGGCGGCGCGCGCCGGGCACCTGCTGTAGATCCCATGATGGAGATTACCGTCAGCGCGCCCGACCGGCTGGAATGCGGCGGGCGCGCGTTCCGTTGCGCACTGGGCCGCGGCGGCATTGTTCGCGACAAGGTCGAGGGTGACGGCGGCACCCCGGCCGGCGCCTACCCCTTGCGCCGCGTGCTCTACCGCCCCGACCGGCTCGAGCGGGCCCCGGTTACCGGCCTGCCGGTGGAGGCGATCGGCGCCGGCCAGGGCTGGTGTGACGACCCGGCGCACCGGGACTATAACCGGTCGGTCGCCCTGCCCTTTTCCGCCAGCTACGAGGCCTTGTGGCGTGACGATGCGCTGTACGATGTGATCGTCATATTGGGCCATAACGACGATCCGCCAATGCCCGGCAAGGGCAGCGCAATCTTCCTGCATGTCGCGCGGCCCGATTATGGCCCGACTGAGGGCTGTGTCGCGCTGGCGCTGGAGAATTTGCTATCGGTCCTGGCCGATTGCCGGCCCGGGGACATGATCCGCATTAATCCGCCGGATAATACCAAGGCTCGCTGATAAAGACCCCTGTGATGGGACTTCGCGGCCCGCCGGGCAGGCGCGGTCCGCAGAGCGATGCTTGCCGCATCGGTCAAGGGCCGCGACGCACCCGGTGGGTCGCGAAGCCCCACCGCAGGCCGGTTTCCCCTGGCCTCTCGCGGCATTGCGTTCCGCTTGTAGTGCGCGCACCACGGCGCGAAACGCGCCTGACGAGCGGACAGGGGAAACCGGTCACATGAGTCTTTATCAGCGAGCCTTGGTATAAGCCGCCCGCGGGCCGAAAATAGCGGTGCCAACCCGGACCAAAGTCGCGCCGAAAGCGATGGCGACCTGATAGTCGCTGCTCATCCCCATGCTCAAATCCGCAAGCCCGTTGCGCCGCGCCATCTCGCGCAGCAGCGCGAAATGCAGCGACGGCTCTTCGTCGACCGGGGGAATGCACATCAAACCCTTGACCGGCAGGCCATATTCCTCGCGGCAACTTTCGATAAAGTCGTCGGCTTCGTCAGGCATCACGCCGGCCTTCTGCGCTTCTGCGCCGGTATTTACCTGGATCAGGCAGTCGGGCAGGCGGCCGGTCTTTTCCGCCTCTCTGGCGATCGCGTGCGCCAGCTTGGGCCGGTCGACCGTCTCGATCATATCGAACAGGTCGAGCGCCTGGCGAACCTTGTTGGTCTGCAGCGGCCCGATCAAATGAAGTTTGACGTCGGGGAATTCCTCGCGCAGTCGCGGCCACTTGCCCGCCGCCTCCTGAACCCGGTTTTCCCCGAACTGGCGGTGGCCCGCCTGGAGTGCGGTGTGGACCCGCGCCGCCTCGTGGGTCTTGCTGACCGCCACCAGGCCGATATCGCCGGGCGCGCGGCCCACCTCTCTGGCGGCCGATGCGATGTCGTCCAGAACGCCCTGAAGCTTGGCGGCGGTTTCGTCCATGATGTCGGCTTATCTGTTCAACGGATGGTCGGAGCCTAATACCAAGGCTCACTGATAAAGACCCATTTGATGGAACCATATCAGTGAGCTTTGGTATAACAGAGCCGTGTTGGCGGGCAAAGCGCCGAGCGGTGTAACGCGGGCCTGACGGGTATGCCCCGGGCGAAAAACTTCTTGCCGTGCGCGTCGGGCGCTGCATATTGGCGCCATGTCGATCGCACAGAACAAACTGGCCGCCGCGTGGGACGCCCACCAGAAGGGCAAGCTGCCGGCGGCGGAAAAGCAGTACCGGGCGGTGATCCGCAGCCAGCCCAACAATCCGGACGCCCTCTATCTTCTCGGTATGCTCTGTTTCGATACCGAACGCTGGGAGATGGCTGCGGGCTTCATCGAACGGGCGATTCGTGCGGCGCAAGCGACGAGGCGCAAGGTGGACCCGGAGTGGCGGCTTGCCTGTGGCTCGGCCTGGCAACGGGTGGACGAACAGGAAAAGGCGCTGGCCCAGTTCGACAAGGCCCTGGCGGAAGTCCCCGATTCGGTTGATGCGCTGTTTTGCCGCGGGACCGCGTTGCAGTCGCTGGAACGGCTGGACGAGGCGATCGAGGCTTATAAGGTGACTCTCGATCGCGATCCGCATCATGTCGAGGCGGCCTATAATTTTGGCATAACGTTACGCGACGACGGGAAGCCGGAAATTGCGCTGCGGGCCCTGCAAAAGACAATCCTCTTGAAACCAGACCACGCCGACGCCTACCAGGCGCTGGCACCGGTGATGGAGGATTTGGGCTGGCGCGAGGATGCGCTGGACATCTACAAACGCGCCATCGAACTTCGGCCCGATAGCGACAATCTTATCATCGCTTACAGCCGCGCCCTGATGACCTCCAACAAGGTGGAAGAAGCCGAGGTCGTGCTGAAGCCGCTTCTTGAGAAACATCCCGAGGCCCCCGGCCCGCAGGCGCAATTTGCATCGGTCCGCCTGTTCCAGGGCGATCGCAAAACGGCGGCCGAGATCGCAAACAGGATAATCGGGAAGCATCCAAAAACGGCCGGCGCCCACTACACGCTCGCCCAATCGGAACGCGACGGCGACCACGAAGCGAGAATTGCGCAAATCAAGGACGTGCTGGCCGGGGGTGTCGAGGAAAAGGAAGCCGAGTCGGCGCTGGAATTCGCACTCGCCACCCGTTACGAGGCGTTGAAAAGGCACGAGGAGGCGTTCGGCCACTACATTCGCGCCAACGCCAGGAAGCGCGCCGCGCTGGAAGGCCGTGGTGTGGTCTATGACCGCGAGGCGGAGGACGCCCGCACCGACCTGATGATGAAACTCTTTCCCGGACCGGAGTCCCTCGAGGGGGTGACGGGCAGCGATTCCGAGATGCCGGTATTCATCGTCGGTATGCCGCGGTCCGGCACAACGCTTACCGAACAGATCCTCGCAAGCCACCCGCAAATGGCCGGGGCCGGCGAGCTGACGGCAATCACCAACGCGGTAAAGCGCCTGCGCGATACGCTGGGCTACCCGCGCAATCCACCGACCGAGACGGCGCTGAAAAATATCGCCGGGCTGTATCTGCAGCGGCTCCGGGAGGTTGATGCGAATGCCCTGCGCATAACCGACAAGATGCCGGGAAATTTCAACCATCTCGGCCTCATCGTCCGGGTGTTTCCCAAGGCCCGAATCATTCATTGCCGGCGAAATCCGGTCGATAACTGCCTGTCCTGCTTTATCCAGAACTTTGGCGCCGAGGGGCTGGCCTGGTCGTTTGACCTGGAAGACGCGGCTCATCAATATCACAGCTATTACAATATGATGGCCCATTGGCGACAGATATTGCCGCCGGGACAAATGCTGGAAATCGATTACGAGGAAACCGTCGCGGACCTCGAGGGTCAGGCGCGAAGGCTGGTCGAATTCGTTGGCATGGAGTGGGACGATGCCTGTTTGTCTTTCCATGAGAACAAACGCGCCGTTGTTACCGCCAGTCATGACCAGGTGCGCCAGCCCATCTACAATACGTCGGTCGGCCGCTGGAAACGGTATGGGCCGAAGGTCACGCCGCTGGTCGAAGCGTTTTCGGACGTCCTGGACGACTCCGAACACACGGCGATCTGAGGCATCATGAACCAACCGCAATCGACTCTTCTGAAGTCCGCCGTCAGCCTGCTTCGACAGAACGATTTCGCGGCGGCGGAAGCGGCGTGCCGCGACGCCTTGACCGCAACGCCTGACAACCCCGGCGCCGTCGCCCTGCTCGGCGATATATACCTGTCCAGCGGCCGGGCGAGTGGCGCCGTAAAGCAATATCGCCGGGCGATCGACATCGTCAAGAATGGGGGTGGGCGGGTCAAGCCAAGGCTGTTTGTCGCCCTCGGCAGTGCCCTGCAGGCCGCTGGCGACGTCCCGTCCGCCATGGCCGTCTTCAACGAGGCGGCGGCGGCGGATCCCGACTCCGTCGAGGTACGCTACGCTCGCGCCGGCCTTGCCTTGACGTCGGGCAACCGGCCGCAGGCGATCGCCGACCTTAAATTCGTGGTTAAACGCCAGCCGGCCCAAGTCCAGGCGGTCAGCAATCTCGGCGGCATGCTGCACGATGCCGGCGACGTCGACGGCGCACTTGCAGTGATGCGGCCGTTGGCCGCGGCCGGAGTGCAAGATGCAAAGCTTCTCTTTAATCTCGGTCTCGCGCTGATGGATTGTGACGATGGCGACGGCGCCATCGGCTATGTGCAACGTTCTATCGCTTTGCAGCCGGATGTTCTTGGCGCCCATATCTTGCTGGTGTCGTCATTGATTATGCGGTCGCGGTTGGCGGAAGCGGAGGCGGCGATAAGCGCCGCGCTAAAACGCTGGCCCGACAATGCGGTCTTGTTGAGCTACCGCGGGTCCGCCCGCCTTGCCGCCGGCGACCGGAAGGGTGCGCTGAAGGTTTTGCGCCGGGCACTGGATCTGGACCCCGACTGCCTTACCGCGCACGGTTGTTTCAACGAGGCGGACGGCGACATTGACGATCCTGCCCGAATCGACGAGATCGAGTCGATACTGGCGCGCCGCCAGCTTCAGCCCCATGAAGTGGCCATGTTGCGTTTTGGCGCGGCGCGGCGCTGCATGAAGCTGGGGCGCGACGCGGCGGCCTTCGACCACCTCACCAAGGCGAATGCCGCCAAACGGGAGGCGCTTGCCCGGTTGGGCAAAAGCTACAATAAGGAGACCGAGGAACAGTTGGGCGAGGAACTGATTCGTGAGTTCGGCGAAACCGCCTTCGCGGGACCGACCGGATCGGAATCGGACATGCCGGTCTTCATCGTCGGCGTGCCGCGTTCGGGAACCTCGCTCATCGAGCAGATCCTGGCAAGCCACCCCGCGGTTTACGGGGCCGGCGAGCTGAGCTTTATCCGTCGCGCGGTGGTGCGTCTGCGCAACGAGGCGGGCTACCCGTTGCGCCCAACGCCGGAAGCGGAACTTAAGGAAATTGCGGCGGCCTATCTGTTGCTCACAAAAGATCTGGGCGGAGACGCCATCCGGGTGATCGACAAAATGCCGGGGAACTTCCGCTATCTCGGCCTCATCGCGCAATTGTTCCCCAAGGCGCGGATCATCCATTCGCGGCGCGATCCGATGGACACCTGCTTTTCGTGCTATACGCAAAACTTCCAGAGCACGGGGACCGCCTACATCTACGACCTGGACTGGTTGGGACATTATTACGAACATTACCTGAAACTGATGGATCATTGGCGGTCGGTCCTGCCCACGCCCATGCTGGAGGTAGACTACGAAGCAATCGTCGCGGACCAGGAGGGGGAAAGCCGCAGGCTGGTGGAATTCCTCGGCCTCGAATGGGACAATTCCTGCCTTGACTTCCAGAACACCGAGCGGGCGGTCGCGACCGCCAGCAGCAGCCAGGTGCGGCAGCCGATCTATCGTTCCAGCATCGGAATATGGCGGAGATTCGAAAAACAAATGAAACCGTTGGCGGATCGGCTTAATAAAACAGCCTATGAAAATCCACCGGTAATAACCACCGCCGAACCGGCACGGCAACCGGGAGAGCCTGCATCCATGACCGAAAAAAACATGATCATCGGGAATAATCCGTCATTCGGCGACTTGCTCCATCCAGTAACGGAGCAAGAATTCATTGCCGATTACTATGGGAAAAAGGCGCTGCATATAAAAGGCGGTGCGCGAAAATTCGAGAATGTCATGTCCTGGGAAATTCTCCAGAGCATCCTGAACCAGACTGTCGCCTGGACATCGAAATCGCTGAATATGGTGTTGGACAACGATGTCGTCGCCGAAGAGGCCTATTGCGAGCCGGTGACGAATCGGGATGGATTCGACGTCCTGCAGCCCAATGCCAATAAGGTCATGGCCTTGCTGCGCCGTGGTGCGTCGCTCGTTACAAACGACATCGACAGCCTTTCGCCGGTCATGTCGGGGGTTTCCGCCGCGATCGAAAATCAGCTCGCCGGCAAGGTGCAGGCCAATCTTTATTGTTCCCGGAAGCAACGCCAGGCGTTTGGCAGCCATTTCGACACACACGACGTCTTCGCCATCCACGTCGCCGGCGAAAAGCTGTGGAACCTGTATGAAACCCGCATGGACGACCCAGTCGCCCATCCGAAGTTCAAGTCCTTTGGGCAGGATTGGCATGACAAGAATCGCGGGCCGGTCGCCGAGCAGGTACCCATGCTTCCCGGAGACTTGCTTTACATCCCGCGCGGCCAGTATCACGACGCCATGGCAACGAGCGATGGCACGATCCACGTCTCGTTCGGCGTTAGCCATGTCATCGGTCTCGATGTTATTGAAATGCTGAAGGCGACCGTGGTCGACGATGTCGAGTTCCGCCACAACATGCCGCGCCCGGATCAGGAAGAGGCCGCGGTGGCTGCCTGGCTGGGGATGCTGGGCGATCGTCTTAACGCCGTCCTCCACAGTCCGGAAGCGACCAAGGGAATGATCGACTTCCAGCGAGAATACCGCTATCCGAGGGGCGGTATTACGCTGCCGGTCCGTCCACCCGGCCGCCAGTTCCGCCTGGTTGCCAAGGGGTTGTCCGTCGTCCGGCAGGACGAAAAATGGCTGTTGTCGGGGAAAATGGGGTCCGTACCGATCCCGCCGGGCCAGGAAGAGGTGGTTTCCTGGATCGTCGCCCGGCCCGGATTTAACGAGGGCCAGTTGGCCGAACTTTATCCCGACAAGGCGCCTGACAGCTTCGGCGAATTGCTTGACGCCCTGGCCGGCATGAAGGTTATCGCGCCGAAATAGCATTCTGTTCGGCTGATACCAAGGAACGTTGATAAAGACCCATTTGACCGGTTTCCCTTGTCCGCTGGTCAGGCGTGGTTCGCGCCCTGGTGCCGCGCGCCACAACGCAGCCAGCGGTCAAGGAAAACCGGCCTCCGGTGGGGCTTTATCAACGCTCCTTGGTATGAGTTCTGCCGCCGGCGGGGTGCCCGCCGGTTATCTTCGGTCGCCTTGGATCACGATAGTTCCCGTGTTTGTGACAAATGTTTAACGAGTCGTTAACTCATTTGGCGCTACCATGAGTCCGGTTCATGGAAAGCGGCAGAATGGCATATAAGATTGTATATACTGGCGTATTGTCGGCGATGATGGTTTTGCCGGCGGCCGGTTATGCCGACGAACCGGTCGCCGATGGCGGCATGGGCGCGACCGCGGAAGACTATATTGCCGGGCTCGAAGATATGCCGCTGCGCCGCTACATCGCCGGCATCGGCCATCTTAATGTCATCCCACCATCCGCGTCGGCCGATTCGGGGGCCGACGTCGCTTCCGACATCCCGTATGTCGATGTCGAGCGCGGATCCGCGGGTGGCTATGTCAGTTTTGGCTCGCCGCCGACGAGCGCCTTTCTTGATTCCGCTGCAAAGGATACGTCCAACGGCGTGGCGTTCGGC
>CAXMQC010000057.1:0-7019 GCA_964195285.1 Akkermansiaceae bacterium | reverse complement strand
TGCCGGCGCCGCCGTGGAAGGACAGTCTCAGCTTCATGGATCGGTTCTCCTGATGCGGCTGGGCCGCAAGCTATCAGCCATCAGCTATCAGCTGACGCCTGACAGCTAATGGCGCCAGGGCGGGGTTTGAGCGATAAACCAATGAACCGTGGCAACCGGCCAGGGGTCAGTCCCAATCGAAGGCGGTTGCGGCGTCGCGAAACACCGTCAGCGCCGACGATACCGTGGCGTTTACGGTCATCAACAGTTCCAGTTTTCGCAGGCTGGGCAGATCGCTGATCGGCCGGTGGGCGAGCGGGCTGGACGGGGCCGAATTTGCCGGCATGATACTGACACCCAGCCCTTTTTCCAGCAGTTCCAGAATCCAGTCCTCGCGTTCGCTGCGCAAGGCCACGTCGAGTTCAAGGCCGCTGCCCTTGGTGAATTCCAGGAAATCGTCCCTGAATTCACAATGCAGGCGATCGAGGTAGGGTTCCCTGGCGATCTCCGCCAGCGGCACCGCCGCAAGATCGCCGAACCGGTGCCCCTCGGCAAAGGCGACGACCAGATGCTCCTCGAACAGGTCGACGACCTGGAACCGCTGATCGTGTTGTGCGGCGCGCGCGCAAAAGACGCAATCCAGGCCGCCGCTGAGCAACAACTGGGGGATCACCGCGGCGGTCACATCATGCAGCGTCACCTCGATATGGGGATGATCGTTGCGCAGGGTTTCCAGAAAGCGGCTGAAACGGCGCGGGCCGATGGTGCACATCACACCGACATTCAACGGTTCGCTCGATGCCTTCGCCGCGACCCTGGCGGCATCGAGCGCCTTGCGGCGGTTGTCTTCTATGCGCTCGAAATGAACCCGCATGGTGCGGCCGAAATCGGTCAGCACCACCCGCTGTGCGTTTCTGTCGAACAGGTCGGCGCCAAGGGTCGCTTCGAGATTGCGAATGGCTTTCGACAGCGCCGGTTGCGAGACCGCGCAGCTCTCCGCGGCGCTGGTGAAGTTCAGGCTGTCCGCCACGGCGAGAAAATACCGGATCTGATTGAAATTCATCGACGCTACCTCGCCCCGCCGCCCAACCCATCATAACCAAATGGAATGAAACCCATAAGACATTGATATTTCCATATTTTCCAGAACGACATTAACTATATCCCCAACCGGAAATCAAGTGTCAAACAGGAGAAATCAAGCGATGCGTCATATCTTAATATCGGCAATTCTCGCCAGTGTCCTGTCTATCGGCATGACGGGTTACAGCACCGGCGACGCCGCCGCGCAGGGTGTCGAACAAGCAACATTCAACAGCGACGGACAGGTCAACATCCCGCGCGACTGGCGCCAGTGGGTCTTCATCGGAACGCCGCTGACGCCCAATGCGCTGAACGGCGGCAAAGCGCCTTTCCCCGAATTTCACAATGTCTATATCGAACCCACCGCCTATGCCCATTGGCAGAAGACCGGCAAGTTCGCCGAAGGAACCCAGATCGCCAAGGAACTGGTTTTCATCCGCCAGAAAGACAAGGACGAGATGAACCCGGATGGATCGACCGGCGAAGTGTCGGGCATCGGTTACTTTCAGGGTGAATTCACGGGACTTGAATTGACCGTCAAGGACAGCAAACGGTTTCCCGGGGAACCTGGTGGATGGGCCTATTTCAGCTTTGGCCATGAACGGCCTTATGCAAAAACCGCCAAGGCCTTCCCGACCGATTCCTGCAATGCCTGCCATGCGGCATCGGCCGACGATGATTTTGTTTTCACGCAGTTTTATCCGGTCTTGCGGGCCGCGAAGCCGTGATGAAATTCCGGAACAAGAAGGCAGCCCTCGTCGCGGCGGTTCTTGCCGTGACGGCGGGCGCGCTGCCCTTCGCCATGCCGGTCGGACAGGCGGAATCCGCCGATGGTTTTCAGATCGCGGTCGACGGCGACGGTACTATCCGCCTGCCGGATGTCGATTATCGCAAGGATTGGGTCGCCCTCGGCTCCTGGGCCGTCGCTGCCGAGACGGACATCCCAGGGTCGCAGGGCATCCATATCGTCTACACCCAGCCGGAATCGGTCGCCAGCTATCGAAAAGAAGGCAAATTCCCCGATGGTGCGATCCTGATCAAGGAGCTGTTCACGACGACCACGGACAGCATGACCACCGGCACCGTCAGCCGTGTCGATAAGACGGTGGGCTGGTTCGTGATGATCAAGGACTCGGCCAACCGCTACCCCGACAACAAATTATGGGGCGACGGCTGGGGCTGGGCCTTTTTCGACGCAAAGGACCGGGTCATGACCAAATCGACCGACTATACGGCCGACTGCCTGGGATGCCATGTGCCTGCCCAGAACAGTGACTGGGTCTATGTCCAGGGCTATCCGGTTCTGCAGGAAAAATGATTACGGTTTCGGGGGCGGGTTCTGGCTAGCCCCTACCGTCCCCGAACCTCGCGTCCCCGAAACTCGCTGCCTATACCTCCCCCCGCATGGCGGCGAGGGCAGGGGGCAAGCTATCAGCCGTCAGCTATCAGCTGACGGCTGACGGCTGACTGTGCAAACCGGGGCTTGACCGCGGGCGCTCGCGGGCCGTATGCCGGTGGGTGACGGGAGAGCGAGCGCATGACGACCATCATTGGACTTTCGGGCAGCCTTCGGAAGGCGTCCTTCAATAGCGGGCTGTTGCGCGCGGCGGCCGAGGTGGCGCCGGCGGGCTGTGCGGTGCAGGCCGAATCGATCCGCGATATCCCGCTCTACGACGCGGACCTGGAGGCCGCGGCGCCGCCGGCCGCGGTACTGGAGCTGCAGAAAAAGATCGATGCGGCGGACGGGCTGCTGCTGGTTTCGCCGGAATACAACAACGCGATCCCCGGCGTGTTCAAGAACGCGATCGACTGGCTCTCGTCCTCCGGGCTGGGCGGCGAGGCGGTCTTCCGCGGGCTGCCGGTGGGCCTGATCGGCACGTCACCCGGCCCGTTCGGCACGCTTAACGCCCAGACCGCCTGGCTGCCGGTGTTCCGGGCGCTCTCGATGAAACCCTGGTTCGGCGGCAAGCTTTTCGTGATGGGCGCGCGCGGCAAGTTCGAGGCGGACGGAACCCTGACCGACGCCGATACAAGCGAGCGGCTGGCCACCTGGATGGCGGGCTTCGCCGACTTCGTGAAATCCCAAAACTAGTCGGCGCCTGCGCCTGCGCCGGCGCGAGCGGGCGACCTATTCCGCCGGCGACCTCGCGTTGGTGCGGCTGATCATGGCCTGGCTGCCGAAACGGAAGGCCACCATGCCGCCGATCATAGCGGCGAAGAAAACCCAGGTCTCCCAACGGCCCATCAGCAGGGTCGTATAGACCGGGCCGGGGCAGAAGCCGACGATGCCCCAGCCGATCCCGAACAGGCCCGCGCCCAGAACCAGCATGTAATCCACATCGGTGCGCGTCGGCAGGTGGAATTGCAGGTCCAGCAGGGGCTGGTCGCGTTTCAGGATATAGCGGAAGGTCAGCATGGTGACACCCGTGGCGCCGGCCAGCACGACAGCCAGGCTGGGGTCCCAGTCGCCGGCGACATCCAGGAAACCGATGATTTTGGCCGGGTTGACCATGCCCGAAATGGCGAGCCCGAGGCCGAAGACAAGGCCCGATATGACGGCCGCGGCAAGCCGAATCATGGCGTCGCCCCGATCAGGTGATGCATGACGTAAACGGTGGCGATGGACGTGATCATGAATGTCACGGTGACCGTCAGCGAACGCTTCGAAAACCGCCCGAGTCCGCAGACGCCATGGCCGCTGGTGCAGCCGCTGCCCGCGCAGGCGCCGAACCCGACCAGGAAACCACCGATGATCAACGCCGGCAGCGACCCGGTCACCTCGATCGAGATCGGTTCGGCCATTGCCCAGGAATAGAGGATCGGCGCGACCGCCAGGCTCGCCAGGAACAACAATCGCCACAGCAGATCATGGCGCCGCGGCTGCAGGACGCCCCTGGTAATCCCGGTGACCCCCATGATACGACCGTTGAACAGCAACAGGATTACGGCCGCGAAGCCAATCAGAAGACCGCCGAACAAGGCGGATACCGGCGTGAAATTTTCCATCTTACCTGCCCCATCGAATATCCGGCTTTTGTCCGGCTGGCTCTCAGGCTACCATAAACCCGGTTAGCGAAAAAAATTTCGGCATAACCGAGCCGCCCGAAAGGAACCAGATGAGGTGAATCATGCTGATCTTCCGGCAACTCTTCGATCCGCAGTCTTCCACCTACAGCTATCTGCTGGGCGACAGCGCGGCAAAACAGGCGATCCTGATCGACCCGGTGTTCGAACAGGCGGCGCGCGATGCGGCGCTGATCCAGGAGTTGGGGCTGACGCTGGCGGCCACAATCGAGACCCATGTCCATGCCGACCATGTCACCGGGGCCTGGCTGCTGGCCAGGCGGCTGGATTCGAAAATCGCCATTTCGGCGGCCAGCGGCGCCGAGGGTGCGGACCGCTATCTCGAGGATGGCGACAGGATCGAGTTCGGCAAGCGCTACGTTAACGCGCTGGCGACGCCGGGCCATACCGAGGGCTGCATGTCCTTCGTGCTGGACGACGAGACCATGGGCTTCACCGGCGACGCGCTGTTGATCCGCGGCTGCGGGCGCACCGACTTTCAGCAAGGCAGCCCGCACAAGCTTTTTCAGTCGATCCGCGGCAAGATTTTCTGCCTGCCGGGCGATTGCCTGCTCTATCCGGGGCACGACTATCGCGGGCTGACGGTCTCCAGCGTCGCCGAGGAGCGCAAGTTCAACCCGCGGCTCGGCGGCGATATCGGCGAGGCGGACTTCGCGGGATACATGGAAAATCTGGGACTAGCCCATCCCAAGCAGATCGACGTCGCGGTGCCGGCCAATCTGGTCTGCGGCCGGCCGGCGGACGAATCGCTGGTGGAAGCAGGCCCCGGTTGGGCGCCGCTGACCTTCACCTTCGCCGGTTTCTGGGAAATCCAGCCGCACTGGGTCGAGGAACACCGGGCCCGGTTGCAGATCGTCGACGTGCGCGAGGTCGACGAATTCAACGGGCCGCTGGGCCACATCGCGGGTTCGATGGTCGTGCCGTTGGGCGAGTTGGAAGGGCGTGCCGGCGAGCTTTCCAGGGACCGACCCGTCGTCACCGTCTGCCGTTCCGGCGCGCGCTCGGCCCAGGCCATCGTGATCCTGAAGAAGGCGGGCTTCGAAGACGTCGCCAACCTGGCCGGCGGCATGCTGCGCTGGCGGGCCCAGCAACTGCCGGCCGAGGGCGCGCGGGATTGAGCGGCAGGAGAGCGGATACCCAATGAATCTCAGCGAAGCGGAACGACAGGTTCTGGCGACCTTGCGGGGCGCCGAACTGGACGCGGCGCCGACGGACCGGGCGAACCTGGAGCAGCGTGGTGAATGCTACTGGATCTTTCGCGAGGATTGGACCGGCGCGTTTGCCGGTCTGGCCGAAAAAGGGCTGATCGATGACGGCGCGGATGGCTACCGGCTGAGCGAGGCCGGAGTCCCGATGGGTGACGGCTACCACCGCGAGCGGCCCAATAAATACTGGTATTTCTATCAGCAATTTTACCAGGCCGCCCATGCGAGCAAGGCTCATTCGCGATTCTGCGAACGCGTCTATGGCGAGGATTTGTGTCAGGAGGGCCTGACCGACATGGCGGCGCTTGGCGACATGTTCACGCATCTCGAATTGCAGCCGGGCGAGCGGCTTCTCGACCTGGGATGCGGGGCCGGCACGATTTCCGAATACATCGCGGATCGTACCGGCGCGAAAGTCACCGGGATCGACTATTCCGCCCCGGCCATTGCCATGGCGGCCACGCGCACGGTGGACAAGAGCGCCAGCCTGACATTTCTCCAGGCCGACATGAACGATCTGGACCTGCCGGCGCAATCGTTCGACGCGGCGATCTCACTGGACAGTTTCTATTTCGTCGCCGATATCGCCGATTCGCTCAGCCGGGTCATTCGAACCATAAAACCGGGCGGCCGGATCGGCGTATTCTTCATGCAGGACAGGGCGGAAGGCGCCCCGCCGGAAATTCTGGAGGCCGCCAACACGGGATTTGGCAAAGCGTTGGCCAGACTGGGTCTGGATTATGAAGTCCGCGATTATACGGCCCCCTTCAGGACGTTCTGGCCGCGTGCGCGGGAAGCGGCGATCGCGCTGCGCGACGACTTCGAGGCCGAGGGCAATGGATTCATCGCCGCGAACTGGATAAGAGAAACCGACCTGCTACTTCCCGCGATCGAGGCCGACGCGATCACCCGATATCTCTATCTTTTGCGGGTGTGAGGCAAGCAGGGCAGACGCCGGAGGGACAAATGCGGTGGTCGATTATATTTGCCGGCATCAGCGGCGCCATCATGGTGGGCCTGGGGGCCTATGCGTCGCACGCAGGCCTGGGCGACGAGGCCAGCGGCTGGCTGTTGACCGGCGCGCAATACGGCCTGTGGCACAGCCTGGCGTTGCTCGGCGTCGCCGCCGTCGGCGCGCGCGGCTCGTCCAGCCGGTGGCTGACCCTCGCCGCCATCGCCTTCGCCGCCGGGATCTTGCTGTTCAGCGGCACGCTGTTCACCCGCGCGCTGACCGATTTCGACTGGGTATCGAAGGCGACGCCGCTGGGCGGCCTATGCTTCATCGCCGGCTGGCTGCTGCTGGCCGCCCATGGCGCCACCCTGCGCCGGGCGTGAACCGGCGCATCCCGACTATCAGAACTCCCGGCCGGCCCGATGCTCCTTCCAGCGGATGGTGGCGTTGGCGCCGATCCAGGCGAAGGGTTCGGGCGGCAGGCGGCGCGGTTCGTCATGCGCCAGCATGTCGGCCAGCATGGGGTCGCCGGTTCCCGTTGCCAGCCTGGCCGCCATGATCCCGGAAAGGGTTCCTTTCGCCGCGCCGACGCCGTTTTGGCAGCAGGCGGAAAACAATCCCGCCTCGACCTCGCCGAAGGCCGGCACGCCGTTCCTGGCCAGGCAGAGCCGGCCGCCCCAGGTATGTTCGAATTCGACATCGGCGATCTGTGTGAA
>CAXMQC010000056.1:0-4639 GCA_964195285.1 Akkermansiaceae bacterium | reverse complement strand
CTGGGGATGAACGCTTCGGAAATCAGCAGAATAAACCCGAGCAAAATCAGGCCCGCCCCAGCGTAATCGATAGGCAGCACATGCAGGCCGTAAAGGCCGAGGATGATGCTGATCGCCGCGATCACCCCGGCGATTATGGTGCCGGTATAAAGCTCGATCATCAGGGCGGGGATGCCGATGGTGAACAGCAGCAGATAGGCGATCGTCGGGTCGGTGATGATTCCCAGGAATTCTGTGCGCCAGTCCGGCGCCAGATCGACGACCGCCATCCCGGCGGTCTCCATGACATGGTCGGAGCCGTTGAGGTCGACCGTCATGCCATCCGCCTTTTCAAGGATTTCGGCGGGTGATTCGGCGATAAAATCGATGACGTTCTCGTCCAGCGCATCCTCGGCCGACAGGCTGGCCGCCTCGGTCACCGCCCTGACCGCCCAGTCCGCGTTGCGGCCGCGCTTCTGGGCCAGGCTCTTGATATAGGCCACGGCGTCGTTGAGAACCTTTTCCTCCATGCCGGGTTTGCCAGCATAGGTTTCGGGGCGATCTTCCTCCGCCGTCTCGCTGTCTTCGTCCGGCTTATCCGCCTCGGCGTCGCTAGCTTCATCGCCTGTGGCATCGGCGGTGTCGTCTTCCGCTTCCTTATCGTCTTCCTTATCGTTTTTCTTGGCCTTTTTTTTGTCCGGCTCGTCCTTATCCTTGCCTTCGTCGTCGGGCTTGCCGCCGCCGCCACCCAACTGCACCGGGGTGGCCGCGCCCAGATTGGTCGCCGGCGCCATCGCCGCGACGTGGGAGGCATAAAGCATGTAAGTGCCGGCGCTGGCCGCGCGCGCTCCGGCCGGCCCGACATAGCCAATCACCGGGACCGGCGAGGCCAGGATATCCTTGATGATGTCGCGCATCGAAGTATCGAGCCCGCCCGGCGTATCCATCTGCAGGATGACCACCGTGGCGCCGCCCTCGACCGCTTTATCCAGGCCGCGATGGATGTAGTCGGCGACCGCGGGCCCGATCGGCCCGTCGACGGTCAGCCGCGCCGCATGACCCGATTTCTGCGCCCCGCCCCTGTCAGCCGACAGCACGGCCAGCGCAAACACGACCGCGGAGAAGGCGAAAACGCGCCATAACAAGCGGATACGGCTTATCGGGAACCGCAACATTCTTCAATGATGAAGCTTCCGGCCGGTTCTGTCCAGTACATTGATAAATCTGGCTGTTTCAGCCCGCGCGGATACCCGCCAGGAAGCTCTCGACCTCTCGGGAAAGACCCTCGGCGCGTTTGGTCAGGGATTCGGTGGCCGACAACACCTGTCCGGCCGCGGCGCCAGTGTCGCCCGCGGCCTCGTTGACCTTGCCGATATTGGCATCCACTTCGCCGGTGCCGCGGGCAGCTTCTTGGACGTTACGGGCGATCTCGCGGGTCGAGACGCCCTGCTGTTCCACGGCCGCGGCGATGGTCATCGAGATATCGTTGATCTCGCCGATAATGTCGCTAATACCGCGGATGTCGCCGACCGCACTCGTGGTCTGGTCCTGGATGGCCTCGATCTGGGTGGATATTTCCTCGGTCGCCTTGGCGGTCTGATTGGCCAGGTTCTTGACCTCGTTGGCAACCACCGCGAAACCCTTGCCGGCATCGCCGGCGCGCGCCGCCTCGATCGTCGCATTCAGCGCCAAGAGATTGGTCTGGCCGGCGATATCGTTGATCAGGTCAACCACTTCGCCGATCCGGCCGGCGGCTTCCGACAAATCGCGTACGGTGCTGTCGGTGCGCTCCGCCTGGTCGACGGCGCGTCCGGCTATGTCGGCGGACTGTTCCGCCTGACGGCCGATCTCGGCGATCGAGGCGGTCAACTGCTCGGCCGAACTGGCCACTGTCGCCACATTGGCCGATGCCTCGCGAGAGGCCGAGGCGACCGCCGACGATTGTTTACTGCTTTCTTCCGCCGTGCCGGACATCCGGGTGGCGACCGCCTGCATCTGGGCGGTTTCCTCGGTGACCGATTCGACGATACCCTTTACCTGGCCCTCGAACCGATCGGCCAGCTCTATCATGGTGCGCCGTTTTTCTTCCCTGGAGGCGAGTTCCTTTTCTTCCCGCTCGGTTTGCAGTTTAGTCTTCTCAATGGCGTTCTCGCGGAACACCCGCAACGCCCTGCCCATCTCGCCAATCTCGTCGAAGCGGCGCGCCCAGGGGATTTTGATGTCAATATTGCCTGCCGCCAAACGGCTCATGATATGCGTCATCCCGCTCACCGGGCGCGTCACGCGCCAGAAGACAAACGCCAGGGACGCGGCAACGATGCCGAATCCAAGCACCAGCAGGACTATGTCCACATTTATGTGCCGGGTTCCGCGATTCATGGCACCTATGGCGATCTGCCGCGAGTGTTCGGCCGCCGTCGCCGCCAGTTGCTGCACGGATTGTGTCGCGTGCAGCGACCGGTCGCGCCATTCGTCTTCCTGCACGGGATAAAGTTTTTCCTCTGTGCCGGCCAGGACCATGGCGTCCCGCAGTTCGACATATTCGCGCCGGTAGATGGCCTCGGAATCTCGAATTGCGTCGACAAGTCCCGCGTCCAGAAAACCGCGGAGCGAACTGGCGCCCAGCCGGTCCCATGCCGCCTCGATCCGCCCGTGTGCGTCACCCAGCCTGGCGATATCGCGCTTCGACAACGGGTCAGCCGCCGATATCGCGCGCACGATGATTTCGCGTTCCTGCGCGGTATACTCGGCGATCGCCCAGACAGCTTCCTGCAATTGCGCCAATTCCTGGATGCGCGCGAAACGGGGCGGAAAGTCCAGCCGGCTGTCGGGCCTGAAGCCGGTGGATACGCGTAATTCGCTTAGAAGAACGACTGTTTCGCTAACTGTTGGCCACCATTGTTTGGCGAGGTCCTGGTCGATCAGCATTCCGCCTTCCTGCAACGCGGCATCGACCCTGCCACGCAGCGCATCCAGAACCGCGTTGTTGCGCTTCAGTGCCGCCAGTTTCGGTTTGGCGGAACCCGCCGCGGACTCGCCGTCCACCGATGCAATCACCGCCGCCATCGCCTGTTGCGCCTCGGTGCGGTATACCAGCACTTTCTCGCCCAGCGACTCGTCGATCTCACCCATGAAGCTGCCGATGCCGAGGGCGCGCACGGTGAATTCGCGTTCCGCGGCCAGCGCGTCAGCCGCTTTCAACGAGAGTCCGGCGGTCCTGCCGGCATCGACCGCGATCTTCGCGTTGTCGCGCTTGGCGAATGCGTCGAGCGTCAGACCGATCGTGTAATAGCCGATGATCGCCCCAAGCAGCACGAGCATGGCGAACAGGCTGAACCGGATCGTAAAAAGGGATGCCAACTTGCGCAGCTTGATTTCCTGACTTTCTGAACTCGCCCAGACATGACGCGCGAAGCAGGCCTATACACGCCGCGCGCCCCTGAGCTATTAGCAGTTTAATATTAATAGAGGATTAAGCATTCGAACCGACTCACGGAGTCGTGTAAGCGAATGATTTCAAGCCTGTACAAACGGAAAATGGATTGTTCCAGTGTCAGATGGCGCCGGCCTTTCCGACCGCGATGGGGCCGCCGCGGTCCGCGCTGACCGGTGATCCGAAGCCGACTTGATTACCGCTGCGCTGTTTCCCAGCGCGGGCTGATCCAGGGTTCCTGGTTCGACGGCGCCAGCGGGTCGCGGCCGAGGATCAGGTCGCTGGCCTTTTCGCCGACCATGATCGACGGGCCGTTCAGATTGCCATTGGTGATGCGCGGGAAGATCGAGCTGTCGACAACGCGCAGACCATCGACGCCGATAACCTTGCATTCCGGGTCGATCACGGCCAAAGGGTCGTCGCCCGCGCCCATGCGGCAGGTGCCGCAGGGATGGAACGCGGTTTCCACGGCCCCCATGATGTATTCGTTCAATGCCTCGTCGCTTTCCACATCGGCGCCCGGCGCGATCTCGCGGCCTGCAAAGGGCTTGAAGGCGTCTTGCCGGAAGACTTCGCGCGTCAGCCGGATGCAATTGCGAAAATCGGCCCAGTCTTGCTTATGCGACATGTAGTTGAACTGGATTTTCGGCGCGTCCTTCGGGTCGGCGGAGCGCAGCCGCACCGACCCGCGCGAGGGCGAGCGCATCGGCCCGACATGGGCCTGAAATCCATGCGATTTGGCCGGCGCCTTGCCGTCATAGCGGATCGCGACGGGCAGGAAGTGGTACTGGATGTCGGGATATTTCACGCCGGCCTTCGAGCGAACGAAAGCGGCGCTTTCGAAATGGTTTGTGGCGCCGTGTCCGGACCGGAAAAACAGCCATTGCGCCCCGATCATCGCCTTGGAGAACAGGTTCAGATGTTTATACAGGGTAATCGGCTGGGTGCACTCCATCTGCAAATAGAGCTCCAGGTGGTCCTGCAGGTTTTCCCCGACGCCGGGCCGGTCGGCCAAGATCTCGATGCCATGCTCGCGCAGTTCCGCCGCCGGGCCGATGCCCGAAAGTTTCAGTAGCTTGGGCGAATTTATCGATGAGGCCGCGATGATGACCTCGCGCCGCGCCCGCACGGTCTCGATGCGCCCGCCGCGTTCGAATTCTACCCCGGTCGCGCGCTTGCCCTCGAACAGCACGCGCCGCGCCAAGCCGCGCTGTAACGCAGCGTTAG
>CAXMQC010000055.1:0-3678 GCA_964195285.1 Akkermansiaceae bacterium | reverse complement strand
AGTACAACCGCCGCCGGGCGATCCTTTGTGGCCTCGGTTCGCCCAGATTGCTGCTCATTCTTCAAGAGATAGCCGTAATGGACGACGGCGCCATTTCTCGGCGCTGGCAGCACCACTAGTGGCCATATTCCGCGCGGGCGATCAGATCCGCGATTTCGTCTGAAACATCCTCCGCGCCGAGCGCCTGGCGCTCGAGACGCTTCAAATGGTGATAGTCTTCCGCCGAAATCAGGTAGGCCGATTCCCGGCCATGGCGCAGAATCGCGACGGGCTCGCGAATTGCCCGCTCGATCCATCGGCCGAAGTTCTTGGCCAGTTCCGTTGCGGTAACAGACTGCGTCATTGTAATTTACCCTGCTTGGAAACCTGCTTAAAATATCCGTATATTCTGTAATATATGTAAAATACGGAAAACCCGCAAGTCTGGAGTAACACATGGCGACAGGCATTGCCGATTCTGGTGCGATTGGTCGCGCTTTCGGCAACCGGAATTACGCGATCTACACGGCCGGCGGCACGATTACGCTGATCGGGTTGTGGGTGCAGCGTTTGGGCGTCGGTTGGCTGACTTGGGAGCTGACCTATTCCGGATTCTGGCTGGGCGCCATCGCCTTCGCCGATCTGTTTCCCGCCGTCGTGATCGGTCCGTTCGCCGGAGTCCTGGTCGACCGGGTAGACCGGTTACGGATGGCGAAAATCTGCCAATGGTTGTCGCTGATGCAGACCGTGCTGCTGTTCGCGCTGACCGCATCGGGACATATCGAAATCGTGTCACTGGTGTTGCTGACCCTGTTCCTGGGCTGTGTCCGGGCGGCTTACATGCCGGTGCGGCTTTCGCTGGTGCCGGCCCTGGTCAGGCCCGAAGACGTGCCGGCGGCGGTCGCCATATCCTCGCTGATCTTCAATCTGGCGCGATTTGTCGGGCCCGCGGTCGCCGGCCTCATCATCACCGGCTGGGGTGTCGCGCCGACATTCGCCTTCTACGGGGTGACGGTGATATCGTTGCTGCTGGCCTTTTCGCTGCTGCGGATAGACAGCGCGCCGGGCGGCGCGGGGCGCGGCGACGGGATGCTGGCGCAGATCGTCGAGGGGTTCAACTATACGACCCGGCATGGCGCGATCGCGCCCCTGCTGCTGTTGATGCTGGCGCTGTCGGTGTTGGCGCGGCCGGTCGGCGAGTTGTTCCCCGGCTTCGCCGATCTCGTGTTCGAACGCGGCGCCGTCGGCCTGGCCTGGCTCAGTTCGGCGATCGGGCTGGGCGCGGTGTTGGGCGGCATCTGGCTGGCCCGGCGCGGCAGCGCCGTGGGTCTGCTGCCGATCGCCGTGGGCGGCGCCGGTATCAGCGGCTTCAGCCTGATCCTGTTTACCGCCACCGATATGTTCTGGATCGCGATTCCGGCGATCGGCCTGTTCGGCGCCGCCGTGGTATCCTGCGCGATTGCGACCCAGACCCTGCTGTTGGGCGCTGTCGAGGCACATGTGCGCGGCCGGGTGCTTAGCTTCTATGGGGTGATATTCCGCGGCGGGCCGGCGGTCGGATCATTGATAATGGGCGCAATGTCGGACCTGGTCGGCCTGCGCTTGCCGCTGGCGGTCGGCGGGCTGTTGTGCCTCGCCGCCACGGCCCTGGCCTGGCGTAGTCGGGGGCGGATGATCGCGCTGCTGGAACGGCGGGCCGGCGAAACGCGGGAGGCGGAATGATGTTTGCCCGTTTGCCAATGCCGGCGAGGCCGTTGTAAAGTAGGCGGGAAAGCGAATTTTATCGCAAACCGAAACAATAAACCATTACACGGGGACTGATCCCATGAGCAGAAAATTATCTTTGGCGGCCGCGACGGCCGCGGCAATCGGCCTTCTGGCCGGACCGGCGATGGCCGACGGCGTTAAAATCGGCATGATCACCACATTATCCGGCGGCGGCAGTGGGCTGGGCATCGATATTCGCGACGGCTTCGAATTGGCGCTCAAGCAGGGCGGCGGCAAGCTTGGCGGCGTCGGCATCGAACTGATCACCCAGGACGACGCGCGCAAACCAGAGGCGGCCAAGCAGATCGCCGACCGCATGGTGAAATCCGACAAGGTCGACATCATGACCGGTATCGTCTGGTCGAACCTGGCGATGGCGGTGGTGCCCGGCGTCACCAAGGGCGGTACGTTCTATATCAGCCCCAATGCGGGCCCGTCGGCGCTGGCCGGCAAGATGTGTAACGAGAACTATTTCAACGTCGCCTGGCAGAACGACAATCTGCACGAGGCGATGGGCCAGCATGTCACCGACAAGGGCTTCAAGAACGTCTATATCCTGGCGCCGAACTATCCGGCCGGTAAGGACTCGCTGGCCGGGTTCAAGCGTTACTACAAGGGCAAGGTAGCCGGCGAGGTCTATACCAAGCTGGGACAAAAGGATTATGCGGCGGAAATCTCGGCGCTGCGCGCGGCCAAACCGGACGCGGTGTTCTTCTTCCTGCCGGGCGGCATGGGCATCAACTTCCTGAAACAGTATTCCCAGGCCGGGCTGAAGGACTCGATCCCGCTGTTCGGGCCCGCCTTTTCGTTCGACGAGACGATCCTCAAGCCGGTCGGCGGCGCGGCGCTCGGCGTGTTCAACTCGTCGCAGTGGAATGCGGATATCGACAATGCGGCGAACCGGGTCTTCGTGGCGGATTTCGTCGCCGAATATGGCCGCCGGCCGTCGCTCTATGCCTCCCAGGGCTATGATACGGCGCGCCTGATCGCCAGTGCGCTGAAGGCAGTCGGGGGCAATATGTCCGACAAGAACGCCTTCCGCGTGGCGCTGGCCAAGGCCGAGTTCGAGTCGGTTCGCGGCAATTTCCGGTTTGGCTCGAACCATCATCCGATCCAGGACGTTTATGTCCGGCAGGTCTACAAGACCGATAAGGGCGAGTTGACCAACAAGATCGTCGGCAAGGTGTTCACCGACCATCAGGACGCCTACGCCAAAGACTGCAAGATGTGAGGCTGGACGGCGGACGCTGACCTGCGTCCGCCGCTCCCTTTTCCAGAACACCGGTAATTCAATGACTGCGCTGCTGGTCCTCGAACAGGTGCTCAACGGGCTGCAGCTGGGGGTCATGCTGTTCCTGCTGGCGGCGGGGCTGACCCTTGTCTTCGGTATCATGGACCTGATCAACCTGGCGCATGGGTCGCTTTATATGGTCGGCGCCTTCGTCGCGGCGACCGTGGCGCAATGGACCGGGTCGTTCATGCTCGGCCTGCTGGCGGCGCTGCCGGCGGCGGCACTAGTCGGCATGGCGGTCGAGATGATCGCGCTCAGGACGCTGTACGAGCGCAGCCATCTCGACCAGGTGTTGGCGACCTTCGGGCTGATTCTGTTCTTCAACGAGGCGGTGCGCATCATCTGGGGTCCGCGGGCGATCTTCATGGATGTGCCCGAGGCGCTGTCCGGCACGGTCGAGATCATACCCGGCGCGCCGTATCCGATGTTCCGACTGGCGATAATTGTCGCCGGGATCCTCGTGGCGATATTTCTCTATGTCCTGATCACCCGCACCAGAATCGGCATGCTGATCCGCGCCGGCGCCAGCAACCGCGAGATGGTCGGTGCGCTGGGCGTGAACGTGAAACTGCTTTACACGCTGGTCTTCGGGCTGGGCGCGGCGTTGGCTGGGTTGGCCGGCGCCATGGCCGGGCCGATCT
>CAXMQC010000054.1:0-2426 GCA_964195285.1 Akkermansiaceae bacterium | reverse complement strand
GCTCCATCGTCATGCTCTTTGGCGCCGAGCGTCTGGCGGCCCGGCTGGGCCGGCGCTGGATCGCGGCTGGTGGGCGCGGGCATTCCGGGCAGGTTGGCCGTCGCGTGGGCATGGCGGCGATGTTGTTGGTCTTCGCCACCGGCCTGGCCGGCATATCGAGCATGGCGATTTGGTCGGTGGCGCGGCGCTGGCGCTGGCCGGATGCCTTGCCCTCGGCCTGGACGAGCGGTAATTGGGCGCGGCAGGCCGATGCGCTGGCCTGGCCGGGCTGGACGACGGTAACGGTCGCCTTGGCCGCCGCGGTAATCGCCATCGCGCTGGTGCTGGGTTGCCTGGAGAACGAACAGCGCAATGGCGTGACCCCGGGTTCACGCGTGTTGTGGTTGATTTACGCCCCCTTGCTGGCGCCACAGATCGGTTTTCTGTTCGGGGTCCAGGTACTGTTCGTCTCGGCCGGTCTGGATGGCAGTTGGGCGGCGCTGGTCTGGGGCCATCTGTTGTTCGTGCTGCCCTATGTTTTCCTGGCCCTGGCCGAACCCTGGCGCCGTCTCGATGAGCGTTACGCGCGCAGCGCCCGGTGTCTCGGCGCGGCGCCCGACCGGGTGTTCTGGCGGATCAAGCTGCCGATGCTGCTGCGGCCTGTGCTGTTTGCGCTGGCCGTCGGTTTCGCGGTCAGCGTCGGCGAGTATCTGCCGACGATTTTCGCCGGCGGCGGCCGTTTCGCGACTTTAACGACCGAGGCCGTCACTCTGGCCTCGGGCGGCGACCGGCGGGTGATCGGCGTCTACAGCTTCCTGCAGGCGTTGCTGCCCTGGATCGGTTTCATGCTGGCGATCGGCGTCCCGGCGTGGTTCTATCGGCACAGGCGCGGCATGAAGGTATTCACCGCATGACGCAAGATAGCAAATTGCGCCTGGAAAACGTATCCGTGGCGCTGGACGGGCAACCGCTGATCGCGGGGCTGTCGCTGGCCGTCGCGCCTGGCGAGGCGTTAACGGTCATGGGCCCCAGCGGGTCCGGCAAGTCGACGCTGTTGTCCTGGATTTGCGGTTCGGTCGACCCGGCCTTCGCGATCGAGGGCCGCATCGAGCTGGACGGCACGGACATTACCCGGACGGCGCCCGAGGCGCGCCATGTCGGCATCCTGTTCCAGGACGATTTGCTGTTTCCCCATTTGTCGGTCGGCGAAAACCTGGCCTTTGGCATCCCGCGTTCGGTGGACCGCGAGGATCGCCGCGGCCGCGTCGCCGACGCGCTGGCCGAGGCCGAACTTCCGGACTTCGGAGACCGCGACCCGGCAACCCTGTCGGGCGGCCAGAGGGCCAGAATCGCGCTGATGCGCACCCTGCTGGCAGAACCCAAGGCGCTGCTGCTGGACGAGCCCTTCTCGAAACTCGATACCGCCCTGCGCGATCGCATTCGTCGCTTCATCTTCGATCACGCCAGCGAACGCGGCCTGCCGATGCTATTGGTCACGCATGACCCCGACGATGCGGCGGCCGCGGCTGGCCCGGTACTCGAGATTGGCAAAGGCGGGGCGGTCGATTCTGGCAGTGCGGGAAATGGCTCGCCCGCGACGCGGATTACCGGTACAAATTGACTCCCGCGAGTTCGGAACGTCAACCGGCGTCAAGTTCGTGTTGACATTCGGATGAAGGAAAATGGATCCAGTGGCCTTTCAGAAACGGCAGCTATAATAAATTTGCGCTGTCGAATGTTCTGAAATATTGCATTTATTGAATGTTTGGGTCACAGTCATATTGTTCGGGCTTCAATCATCGTGAAATCAAAAGATCTCTGGGAAACGTCAGCTTAATGTTCACCATCAATCCTTTTGCCGAGCTCTCGGCGTTCCTATCACCCGCCGTCATGCAGACATACGTCGTCATCATGATAATCCTGGTTGCGGGCGGCACGCTGTTCGACGTCGTTCACAAGAAGAGCGCCACGTACTTCTTCAACAATTGGCGCAAAACAAAGGATAAAGGGACGCAGCAAGTCGGCGGCGGGCAAATGGTGTCCCTGGCGGTTCAAACCGCTGTTGTCGACGGCCTGACTTCCGGTGAATTCTGCAACCCGCGGCGCAGAACTGCCCACCTTCTGACAATGTACGGTTTCCTGGCCTACGTCATCACGACCGTCATCATGGTGTTCTCGTATCCAACGCCCGATACGCCCACCCCCGCCATCCTGCCGCTCCTGTGGTACCTCGGGGCCGCGTTGATTTGCGTCGGCGGTTACTGGTTCTGGTTCTTCATCAGGGTCGACGTCGCCGCCGAGGGCAATTCACCGTTCCGCATCGTGCGCGCCGACCTGTTCATCCTCTCGCTTCTCGCCAGCACGACGCTGGGACTGATCTGGGCCATTCTACAGGCGATGGACAGCGCTATGACGAACGTGTTCCTCGGATTGTACCTCATCACAAC
>CAXMQC010000053.1:0-2683 GCA_964195285.1 Akkermansiaceae bacterium | reverse complement strand
TACGGGTCCGCTTCCTGGTTTGCCTGGCGCGCGAGATGTTGGAAGGTGTCATGATGTCAAATTCGCCGATCGGTCCCCGGGGAAGAGTTCATGTCAGGACGATATACCGATGCCGCGCAGAATAATCTCGGTCACGTTCCGCTTGGCCTCTTGCCACTGTTCGTCCGATAATTCCTGCCCGTCGTTGAGCGTCGTGATCTGGTGCCCGAAATCAGCATAATGCTGGGTCGTGGCCCAGATCATGTAGAGCAGGTATCGGGGTTCGATGGGCAGGATCTTGCCTTCGTCGATCCAGCGCTGAATCATCCCGGCCCTCGATGCGGTCCACTCGCGCAGCGTGGTTTCCAGGTAATCCTGGATGATCGGCGCCCGTTGTATGATTTCGTTGGCCCAGACTTTCGACCCCAGCGGCCGGCTACGCGACAGGTCCATCTTGGTATGGATGTAACGGGTCAGCGCGCGCCTGGGATCATCACTCTCATCCAGGGAATTGGCCGCTTCCAGCCAAATGTTGAAAATATTGTCGATGACCCGTCGGTAGAGATCTTCCTTGGTCGGAAAATAGTAATGGAGATTGGCCTTGGGGATACCGGCGCGCTCGGCGATGCGGCTGGTCGTCGCTCCGCTGAAGCCATATTCCGCGAACACCTGCTCCGCCGCCTCAAGGATGGCCTTCTCGTTTTCCTCGCGTATGGCGGCCTTGTGGCCGTTCCTGATCGATGGGCCCTGTACGCTCATTCCTCGTCCCAATAATCATTTGACCGGTTGGTCAAACCCGTGCAATTATTACCTGACCAATCGGTCAGGATTATTCAAGACGCGTATCCGACCATAACTGAACCGTTTGGTAAAGAAAAACTACACCACCACGCGAATGTTACAGCGTAGAGTGGTGGAATGTCCGTGAACAGGCAGGATCGTAAATCATGGGAAAATTGAAAGGCGGTCTCATTCAAATGGGGCTGAAAGGCGACACATCGTTGTCGCCGGAACAAATTCGCGACAAGATGATCGAGGCCCACATCCCCTTGATCGACGAGGCAGGCAAACAGGGCGTCCAGGTCCTGTGCTTCCAGGAGGTTTTCACCCAGCCCTATTTCTGCCCCAGCCAGGATACCAAATGGTACGCTGCGGCGGAGTCTATTCCGGACGGCCACACCACGCAGCTAATGCAGGACTATGCGAGCAAGCACAAGATGGTGATCGTCGTCCCGATCTATGAAGAGGATATTACCGGCGTCTATTACAATGCCGCCGCGGTGATCGATGCGGACGGCACATATCTGGGCAAATACCGCAAATCCCACATTCCGCATGTCGCCGGTTTCTGGGAAAAATTCTTCTTCAAGCCGGGATCGTCCGATTGGCCGGTATTCGATACCGCCTATTGCAAGCTGGGCGTCTATATTTGCTACGACCGGCATTTCCCGGAAGGCTGGCGGGCGCTGGCCTTGCGCGGCGCGGAATATATCGTCAACCCGTCGGCCACTGTCGCCGGGGTTTCCGAATATCTGTGGAAGCTGGAACAGCCGGCCTCGGCGGCGGCCAATGGTGTCTTCATCGGCGCCATCAATCGGGTTGGAACCGAGGCTCCCTGGAATGTCGGCGAATTTTACGGGCAAAGCTATTTTGTCAATCCACGCGGCGAGATCGAGGCGATCGCCAGCCGCGACCAGGACGAACTTCTGGTCCATGAAATGGATTTCGAAATGGTCAAGACCATTCGCAACAACTGGCAGTTTTTCCGCGATCGGCGGCCGGAGACCTATGACCCGCTGACCGATATCGGTCGCTGACCGGATTACGGGAGAAGATCGATGGCGAATGAGCAAAACCTTCAGATCGACGGCAAGCGGCTGTGGGACAGCCTGATGGAGATGGCCAAGATCGGTGCGACCGAGAAAGGCGGCTGCTGCCGCCTCGCGCTGACCGACCTCGACAAGCAGAGCCGCGATCTGTTCGTGCGCTGGTGCGAAGAAGCCGGCTGCTCCGTCAAGATCGACAAGATGGGCAATATTTTCGCTCGCCGCCCAGGCAAGAACAACGATCTGGCCCCGGTGATGACCGGCAGCCATCTCGATACCCAGCCGACCGGCGGACGGTTCGATGGGGTCTTCGGCGTGCTCGCGGGGCTGGAGGTCGTGCGCAGCCTCAACGATCTGGGAGTCGAGACCGAGCGGCCGCTGGAGGTCGCGGTCTGGACCAACGAAGAAGGCTCGCGCTTCGCGCCGGCCATGGTTGCGTCGGGCGTGTTTGCCGGCGAGTTCGACCTCGACTACGGGCTCAGCCGATCGGACGCGGATGGCAAAACCATGGGTGAGGAATTGCAGCGTATCGGCTATGCCGGGCCCGAGGAAGTCGGTGGCCGTGACGTCCACGCGTTCTTCGAGACCCATATCGAACAGGGCCCAATCCTGGAGGCCGAGGACAAGACCATCGGCATCGTCACTGACGCACAGGGCCAGCGCTGGTACGAACTGACATTGACCGGTGTCGAATCCCATGCCGGGCCGACACCGATGGCCCGGCGCAAGGATGCGCTGCTCGGCGCAGCACGGGTCGTCGAACTGGTCAACCGTACCGGCCTCGACAACGCGCCGGTCGCCTGTGCAACGGTTGGCATGCTGGAGGTTCACCCCAATTCGCGCAATGTCATCCCGGGCAAGGTGTTCATGACCATCGA
>CAXMQC010000052.1:0-4732 GCA_964195285.1 Akkermansiaceae bacterium | reverse complement strand
CCGCAAGCACCTTCGTGATCGCCGCCGTCAGCGTCGTCTTGCCATGATCAACATGACCGATCGTGCCAATGTTGCAATGCGGCTTCGTACGTTGAAATTTCTCTTTAGCCATCGGTTCTCTATTTCCTGTTCTGATCGCCTAAAAGAACTGGCCGTCCCGGCCTGTCTATTCCTAAAATGTCACTGCGGCCCTGCAAACGAATGGAGCGGGTGATGGGAATCGAACCCACACTACCAGCTTGGAAGGCTGGGGCTCTACCTTTGAGCTACACCCGCATAAGCCTGTCCGCACATTACTCTCCGTCATCGCCTGGTCCAACACACTATTCCGCCACGCAGATGGTGGAGGGGGTTGGATTTGAACCAACGTAGGCATAGCCAACGGGTTTACAGCCCGTCCCCTTTAACCACTCGGGCACCCCTCCGGATACTGCGCGCCAAAACATCGGTGTGCCCGTCCGCGCACCGCTGCGACGGGGGGATGTATGGTCATTTATGGCCGCTTGTCAACTTCAAATAACACGTTGGACACACCAATCCGCGCAAAGAGGATATTATCTCGACCTCTGCGCGGGTTGGCGCCGCTTGTGGAACCAGCATCAAAGGTAATATTAAGGATGATAATGTCAAGGAACAATCCACCAGCCAAGCGCCCGCGACGGCGCAACCGGCAGAGCCGCGACGACGAGTCACGCGCCTCCCCGCCCCGCGAGTCGGTGTGGGTTTACGGCCTGCATGCGGTGTCCGCGGCGCTGGAAAATCCGGCGAGAAAAACCCGTCGCCTGATCGCCACCACCGGCGCGGTGGAAAAGCTGCCGCAAGCCGGCCCGCATTGGCGTCCCGAAATAGTCGAACGCCAGGAAATAGATGCCGCGTTGCCGCCCGGCGCGGTGCACCAGGGCGTCGCCCTGCTCGCCGACCCGCTGGAACAACCGGCCCTGGAGGATGTCATCGGCAAGGCCGGTGAAAGCGCGACCATCGTCGTTCTGGATCGCGTGACCGACCCGCATAATATTGGCGCGGTGCTGCGTAGTGCCGCGGCCTTCGGCGCGCTGGCGGTGGTGCAGACCGAACGCGGTGCGCCTGCGGCGACGGGAATTGTCGCCAAATCAGCCAGCGGCGCGCTGGAGGCGATTCCCCTGGTTACGGTCACCAATCTGGCGCGGACGCTGGATATGCTGCAGCGCGCCGAGTTCTGGTGCGTCGGACTCGACGGCGACGCCGAACGAACGCTCGCCGAAGTGGCCCCGTCCGGCCGGACCGCGCTGGTCCCTGGTGCCGAAGGCAAAGGGTTGCGGCGCCTGACCCGCGACCATTGCGATCTTCTGGCCCGCCTGCCCACCCGGCCGCCGATCGCCAGCCTGAACATATCGAACGCGGCCGCAGTGGCGCTCTATGAATTGAACAGGGGCTGACGCCCGGATCCACGCCTATTTCTGTTTGCCGCGCGCCTGTTTGCGCAGGCCCGCCAGGGTCGCCGCCGGGGTGATCGCCTCGGGATCGATGCGCAACTCGATCAGGCTGGGACGGTCGGCGGCGAGCGCGCGCTCGAAGGCCGGCGCGAAATCCTCGGTCTTCTCGACCATCTCGCCACTGGCGCCGTAGGCGCGGGCCAACGCCGCGAAATCCGGGTTGACGAGTTCGGTTCCCGATACGCGACCCGGATAGCTGCGCTCCTGATGCATGCGGATGGTGCCGTACATGCCGTTATTGACGACGATGAAGATTGCCCTGGCACCGTACTGCACGGCGGTCGCCAGCTCCTGCCCGTTCATCATGAAACAGCCGTCGCCGTTGAACGAGACCACGACCCGGTCGGGATAAGCCAGCTTGGCCGCCACCGCGGCCGGCACGCCATAGCCCATGGACCCCAGCGTCGGCGCGGCCTGGGTGTGATATCGCGACCAGCGATAGAAGCGATGCAGCCAGATCGAATAATTGCCGGCGCCATTGGTCAGGATCGCGTCCGCCGGCAGCCGGTCATTCAGCCAGGCGACGATGTCTGCCATCTGCAGCTTGCCCGGATGCGCCACCGGCTCGGAAAAGCGCAGATAATCGGCCCGCGCCGCGCCCGCCCAATCGTCCCAGGCCCGGTTTTCGACCGGTTTCATCGCCTTGGCCGCCGCCGCGAAAGCGGGCATGCTGGCGGCAATGCCGAGATCGGCGCGGTAGACGCTGTTCAACTCGTTGGGGTCGGGATGAACATGAACCAGTTTCTGGTTCGGCGCCGGTGCCTGCAGCAGCGTATAGCCGCTCGTCGTTATCTCACCCAGCCGCGGCCCCACGGCGACGATCAGGTCGGCCTCGCGCACCCGCCGGCCGAGCGCCGGATCGATGCCGATGCCGACATGGCCGACATAGCGCGGATCGTAATTGTCGAAACAGTCCTGGCGGCGAAAGGCCGCGCCGGTCGGGATGTTGTTGGCCTTGGCGAAGGCCTGGATGTTATTCGACGTGCCGGCGGTCCAGTCGGCGCCGCCAACGATCATCAAGGGGCGTTCGGACGCCGACAGCATGTCGCGCAGCGTCTTCATGTCGGGCCGCCCGGGATAGCCCAGGGTGGGCGGCGCCGGCGCCATGTCGGCAATTGCCACCGCGTCGGTCAGCATGTCCTCAGGCAGTGCCAGCACGACCGGGCCGGGCCGGGCCGTGCTCGCGGTATGGAAAGCCCGGTTCACATATTCGGGAATCCGCGCCGCATCCTCGATTTGCGCCACCCATTTGGCGATCGGCCCGTACATCTGGCGATAGTCGATTTCCTGGAATGCCTCGCGGTCCGACTGGTCGCGCGCCACCTGGCCAATGAACAGCACCATCGGCGTCGAGTCCTGCATCGCGGCATGCACACCGATGCTGGCGTTGGTGGCGCCGGGGCCGCGGGTGACGAAGCAGACGCCGGTGCGCCCGGTCAGTTTGGCCCAGGCCTCGGTCATATAGGCCGCCCCGCCTTCCTGGCGGCAGATCACGAATGCCATCTTGTTGCGCGCCCCATAGAAGGCGTCCAGCACCGCCAGATAGCTCTCGCCCGGGACTCCGAAAACCCGGTCCACCTCATGCGCCGCCAGGGCGTCGATCAGGATCTGGCCGCCGCTGCGTTTTGTCAGTTTTTTCCCGGCCATCGCCGCTTGCTCCGTCCTCATTATCTGTCTTCGGGCCCGGCGCAGACGCCGCGCGCCATCATATCCTCGACCACTGCCGCGTCACGACCCAGCAAGCCACATAAGATCTCGACCGTATGCTGGCCCAGCAGCGGCGGCGCCAGCCCGTATTCCACCGGCGTCTCGGAAAACCGCATCGGACTGGCGGTCAGCGGCGCCTTGCCGGCCAGCGGATGGTCCAGCTCGATGCGCATGCCGCGATGCCGGATTTGCGGATCGGCGAAGACCTGGCCGATGTCGTTCACCGCGCCGCAGGGCACGCCCGCCGCCTCCAGCGTCGCCAACCAGCCGGCGCTGGTTTTCGTAACGGTGACCTCGAAGATGATCGCCATCAACGCGTCGCGATTTACGATCCGCGCGGCGTTGCTGAGAAAGCGCTGGTCCGTCGCCAGTTCGGGGTGCCCGATCAGCGTGCAGAAGGCCGCGAACTGACGGTCGTTGCCAACCGCCATAATGATATGCCCGTCGGACGTCGGCACCACCTGATAGGGCACGACATTGGGATGCGCATTGCCCATCAGTCCCGGCGGCTCGCCGGAAACGTGATAGTTCGACGCCTGATTGGCCAGCGCCGCGACCTGGCAATCGAGCAACGCCATATCGATATGCTGGCCCTCGCCGGTGCGCTCGCGATGCAGCAGCGCCGCGGTCACGGCGGTGGTGGCATACATTCCGGTGAACAGATCGGCCACCGCGACCCCGGCCCGCATCGGCCCGCCCTCGGCGTCGCCGGTGATGCTCATGAAACCGCCCAGGCCCTGGATGATGAAGTCGTAACCGGCGCGGGCCGCATAGGGCCCGTCCTGCCCGAAGCCGGTGATCGAACAATAGACAAGGCCGGGATTCACCGCCTTCAGGCTTTCATAATCGAGCCCGTATTTGGCCAGCCCGCCGACTTTGTAATTCTCCAGCAGCACGTCGGATCTGGCGGCCAGATCGCGCACCACCTGGCGCCCCTCGGGCGAGGCGATATCCAGCGCTATCGACCTCTTGCCCCGGTTGGCCGACAGGTAGTAGGCCGATTCACCGACATCCTCGCCGGCCGCATCCTTCAGCCAGGGCGGCCCCCAGGCGCGGGTCTCATCGCCGCCCCCCGGCCGCTCCACCTTGATCACCTCGGCGCCGAGATCGGCCAGGGTCTGGCCGACCCAGGGCCCGGCCAGCACCCGGCTGAGATCGAGAACACGAAACTTGGAAAGCGGCCCCGCCATCGCCATATGACCTTGCGTTGCAACGACAATGCGCGAGAGACTAGCCGCGCCCCGCCGGTCGCGCCAGCCCTCATTTCGGGCTAATCGCAGCTAAAACCCGGGGCTGTTGGTATCACTTGCCCGGCGGCCCCGCCGGCGCTATCTTGCGCCGCGCAACGCAGCCCCAAGCCGGCTTAGCTCAGTTGGTAGAGCATCTGATTTGTAATCAGGGGGTCGGGGGTTCGAATCCCTCAGCCGGCACCATATTTTTCAATGATATAAAGAGTGGTCGCCACGCGCCCCTTCGAATAGAGTGACCAATAAGTGACCACTGGGGCGCATTTTTACCGTTCCAGGCTGACCGGATCGCCCGCGATGCCACCC
>CAXMQC010000051.1:0-1906 GCA_964195285.1 Akkermansiaceae bacterium | reverse complement strand
AGCTCCGCCACATCGAATTCGCGGTTGGCGGTGAAGCGCGCGAAACATTCGTGATGGGTAAAGATGAACCAGTTGTGATCGATGCCCTCGGCGCGCACGTCGCCAAGCCTGAAGTCGCGGAAATGATCGTAATCGTTGGTCGCGATGGAAAGGTTCAGTTTGGTCATCTACTCCCCCCTTGATATTTTTTCTGTATTGGGGGTTATGATAGTGAAAATTCCCGGCAAGTCATCCCGCGCGGCCTGTCCCCACGACCGTTCTGCGCCACAGGCCGACCAAATCCATCCCTTGGCGGACAGCAAGGCTGCGGGTCGAAAAACCCGTTATCTCACCCCGATGAGATCGTTTGAGACGGTTCGGCCAAACAGACCAGCGGCGTTTCGGTAGGCAATGCGTTCGGCCACATCGCGGGGCAGCTTGCTGAGCCAAAGCCGGTTCAGCGCGATGAGGCCTGCGTAATCGTCCCATTGGGCATTGACCCAGGTATCCGTGCCGATCATCAGGCGGTCCGCATGGCGCATGATGACGGCGCGCCATTGCGGATCCAGGTCGTCGTTGCCGGCAAGGATATCGCGCTCCCTGTAGGAGGTGTCGGCGTAGAGGGTCGGGTATGTGTCGAGCATGGCGCCGACCACATCGGCGGGTTCCGTCATGCCGGCATGGGCCCAGATGACGGTCAGCGCCGGCTCCAATTCATAGAACAGACGGACCGGCGCGGCGCCGGAATGGATATGGACGGGAATGTTCCGCGCCTTGGCCATCCCGGCAACGGCGTTCAGCAGCGGCCTGTCCGCGACATCGATGTTGTGAACGTGGAACTCGCCGATACCCTCGTGGTCATAGCTCTTGAGTCGATTCTGGAGGTACTCAAGCATGCCTGGGGATTTCGTCCAATTGCCTGATCCCGCGTTGCCGTGATAGGGCCGCAACTCGGCCACAATCCGCTTCGGCGCATATTCCCAGAGCCGGATGGTGCCCTCGTCCGGCGTCGACGACACCAGGGCCATGGCCACGCCGGATTTGTCCATGAGCTCAATGACGGTCTTGACCGGATAGGCCTCCCAGGCCGGTTTTTTGTAATGCATGTGGGCATCGAAGATCGGCAAGTCCCAGGCACCCGCCCCGATTTCGTCACCGTGGGATAATCCCGGCGTCAGCGCGAGGTAGACCGCGAGGGCAATGGGAGATGTGATAATTTTCATAAGGCCACCAGTGTTATAATTTTAACTTATGCCCGCTTGCCTGCATCCCCTGATATGGCGGTTCGGCCGACTGGGAAAATACCAGGAAAACCGTCCTTTTTCTTCATTCTGAGCCCTCATCCGCCCGGCCCTACAAGGTCGAGCGTCGGATGGTACCACGACATCACTAAATAGCGCGACTTGCAAGGGAATGTCCGCTAAAGGTCACCACCGGCCCTCGTAAGCGGCCTCTGCCCCTGTCCGCTATGCGCACGAATGCAGACACTGTTTCGCATGGCCATCCTGGTCCGCTTGCAGCCAGCCGTAGATATTCCGATCATCCAAAATCGATGATATGCTATGCAGTAGGCCTGTAGCTAATCGGGCTGGCCATGCCCCAATCATCTCCAGGGCGGTTTGTGATGTCTGCCGACAATCCTACGACCGAAAAGGTTCCCAGTTTCTGCGCCCTGTGCATCTCACGCTGCGGCGCGATCGCAACCGTCGAAAACGGCCATTTTGTCGCCCTGGAACCCGATCCGTCACATCCAACCGGCCAGGCGCTCTGCATCAAGGGAAAGGTTGCGCCGGAGCTTGTCTATCATCCCGACCGGGTGCTTTACCCGATGAAACGGACGCGACCGAAGGGCGATGCCGATCCCGGTTGGCAGCAGAGTGGTTGGGATGAAGCACTCGACACAGTGGCGAAAAAACTGACAGGGCTG
>CAXMQC010000050.1:0-9250 GCA_964195285.1 Akkermansiaceae bacterium | reverse complement strand
ATCGACCGGGCGCGGCATGAAATGCGGCCACCGGAATATTCGGCCAATAATGCGCAAGAATTGGGCGGGTGACAACCGCCTCGGATAATTCAGGATTGCCGACGCATTCGAACCCTCGCGTTCAGGCGATCATCCGGTCAGCCATCAACGCCGCCTGGGTTCTGTTTTGCGCGCGCAGCCTGTGCATGATCTGCTTCACATGCGCCTTGACCGTGTTCTCGCACATGTCCAGCGAACCCGCGATATCCCGGTTGGACAAGCCCTGCGACAGCAGGGCAAGAACATGGCGCTGGCGCGGGGTCAGCATTTGAAAATGTTCTTCGATCACCTGTTCCCGTCTTGCGTCCGTCCCGATCCGGTCGTGGGTGCCTTTCGCCGTGGACGAAATTCCCACGACCATATCCGGTGGTGCATATATACCGCCCGCGATTACCAGATGAAGGATGGCCACCAGCAGCGGGCCGGGTGTCGTTGACGGCAGAAACGCCTTGGCACCATGCTCCAGCACGCCGCGCATGACCTCGCCGTCGTCGCTATCGCACATGACGATCAGCGGCGTTTCGCCAAGGGATTCGCCGAGAATTCCGACATAGTCGACCCCGCCGTTTTCCGCCGGGACAAGATTATAGAGAACGACACCGGGCCCCGGGGTCTGCGCCATCAACGGGCCGATCCGGTCCACGCTGTCGGCTTCCACGACATCCAGGCCCGGGTCGATCTTTTCAATCAACAGTTTGACGCCTTCCCGGTAGAGACGCCGGTCATCGGCCACGATGATGCGTACCGGCCGATTGCCGTAAACCTGATTTTCTGTTTTTGAATGTTTTTTGTTATTCGACGTTTTAGCCGCGGAAGCATCTGCTTCACGCGAGCTCGCAAACCCGTCTGCCATTGTTTCAACCCCAACGTTTAATTTATTGTTTGATCGACTATTCTACATTTTCCGTAGAATATTAGGCGTACCCTACCACAATCTGTGGATTTTGAATAAACAAAACCTCCCCATAAGGTAAAGGACGGTTTCCTTTTTGTTTTTCTGCTAAAACCAGCTGAATTTCATACCGGTAACGTCGCTACTGGCGTGCAATGGCCGGGAGGTAGCGCCGCCGAGCGCTAATCCAACACCACATCACCGTCGCGAATCGATACGGAAATCGTGTCCAGCGACTGACCGCGGCAAGGGCCCATCACGCAAAATCCGTCTTCGATGCGGAATTCGGCGCCGTGGGTCGCACACATGATATGGCTCTTGTCGAGGCTCATGAACTGATGCTCGACCCAGTCCAGCGGGGTGGCCGTATGCGGGCAAACGTTAATGTATCCATGTACCTGCTCGCCCTGGCGCATCACAAAGATGTCGTCATCGTCGCCATCCTGCTCGAACCCGCGGCCCTCGCCGTCCGGGATATCCGCCAATCGGCAGAGCACGCGGCTCATGTTTCCCCCATCTCGCAAATCAGCGCCCAGGCTTCGTCGTCGACGGGCAGCACCGACAGGCGCGAATGGCGGACCAACGCCAGATGCTGAAGCTTCGGCTCACCCTTGATGTCGGCCAGGCTGACCGGTTTTTTCACCGGCATCAGCGCCTTCACATCGACCATGCCAAAACGGCCCGAGGCGTCGGTATGATCCGGATAATATTCCCGCACCACTTCGACGATCCCGACGATGCGCTTTTCGTTGACTGAATGATAGAAGAAGACGCGGTCACCGATTCGCATCGCCTTCATGTTGTTGGCGGCTTGGTAGTTCCGCACGCCATCCCATTCGGTGACGCCGACGCGCACCTGATCGTCCCACGACCATGCGCCCGGTTCCGATTTCATCAGCCAATAGGCCATTCCCGCCCCCAATTGTTATCGACTTTATTTTCGCGCCGAATGTGCCACAGGATCGCGACCGTGAATACAACAACATATTCCGGAACATATTCCGGGCAAGGCTCCTAGACCGGCGGCGGTTTTCCCTCGACGATGGTCGACAGCGCCACCGAGGATACGGTGCGCCCCAAATCGCGAAACCGGTCGATGGCCCGCTCCAGATGTTCCACGGATGCCACCGCCAGCTTGATATAGAAGCAGTCCTCGCCGGTGACGTGATGGCAGTCGATCACCTCGGGCAGGTCATGCGCCAGACGCCGCACGGCCTGATATTTCTCACCCGGGCAGGTAACACGCATAAAGGCGGTGATGCCCCAACCCAGCCGCGTCCGGTCGACCACCGCGCGCCAGCCGGTGATCAGGCCGACATCTTCCATCCGCCGGACTCGTTCGGCAACCGCGGGCGCCGACAGCCCAACCCGTCGGCCCAGTTCGCTGAATCCGACCCGACCCTCGGCCTGCAGCGCCGCCAGGATCTTGCGCCCGGTCTCATCCAATTCGCTTTCAATTGCAAGGCCGCTCATTAACTGGTCTTTCATTATTAATGATATTTCTGAATATACCCGTTATTTAATAGTTTTCAAGGGCTATATACCAATATATTCTAAGGCGATTCGGTTACTGAACTTTCGAAATAACGGCGATGGAATTCGACATATTTTCCCTGCTCGCCAAGGCGCTGGGGATCGGGTTGTTGCTGGCGGTGCCCGTGGGGCCGATCGGACTCTTATGCCTCCGGCGCAGCCTGACATTGGGCATGGCGGCCGGCATGGCGGTGGGGCTGGGTGCCGCCACGGCGGACGGACTCTATGCCGGGATCGCCGCCTTCGCGCTGGGCGCCGCCGCACCCTTTATCGCCGACGCGGCCTGGCTTGGCGTTGTTGGTGGCGTCGCGCTGATCGCCATCGGGCTGAAGGATATCGCGCACCGCGACACTGTCGCGACGCCGCCGACCTTGCGCGCCCATACGGGGGTTTATGCCGGAACGGTGCTGCTGACCATGACCAATCCGGCGACGGTTTTTACCTTCGCGGCGATTATCGTCGGGCTGGGGCTGGTGCCCGATCTCGCCTCCCGGCTGGACGGGCTGGTGTTCGTCGCCGGCGTCTTCCTGGGCTCCACCGCCTGGTGGGTCGTCCTGAGCGGCATCGGCGGCAAGCTTGGAGATCGCCTGCCACCCGGCGCCATCCGCTGGACCCGCCGTATCGCGGGCGTGGTCTTCGTCGGCTTCGGTGTTTACGCGATCATGTCGTAGTCGCGGTCCCTGGCGCCACTGAGCTTGCCGACATCGACCGCGAGGCCAAGTCCCGTCGCTGCCGGGTCAAGGCACTGCCCGGGCCGCAGCACGCCGCCGTCGCCAAACATCAGCGGCGGGTCGACCAGGTCCTCGCGCAGCAACCAGGTTCCGAATGCACCTTCCTGGGCGAGCAGCAGATCGCCGGCCGCATGGGCGAGAGTCAGTCCGGTGCGGGTGAGCAGGCTGGTCTCGCCGACATGGGCGCCGACGATGACCGGCAAGCCCAGCCGCCGGCATTCGTCGAGTAGGTCAAGGGCGCGGGTCAGGCCGCCCAACTTGGAGACCCGGCAGTTCAGTATCCAGCGTTGCGGGTCGCGCGCGAGGTCGCCGAGGCGGCCGGCGCCCAGGAAACTCTCGTCGAGGATGATGCGCGTCGCAAGGCTGTCGGCGACGATCCGGCACTGATCGAGGCGATCCGCCGTCACCGGCTCTTCGAGCGCGAACCAAGCGAAATCGAGCGGCGCCAGGGCGGCGATGCAGGCATTTGCGTCGGGCCACAGATTGTTGGCATCGGCCCGTACCCTTGCGGCGCCGCCGGCGCCCCGGAAGGGCGCGAGCTTGCCTCGATTGCGCCCTGCGCTGGCGGACAGCTTCAGTTTGAAATCGCTGAATCCGGCACGGCGGTAGCGCCTCAACTGCAATCTGTAGACCGGCCAGATGCTGTCGCCCAATACCGCCGAATACTGGAACGGGCCGGCCAGCGGCGGCAATCCGAGAAGGGCTTCCAGCGGCTTTCCCTGTTCGCGCCCGATGACGTCCAGCAGGGCCGTTTCGATCGCCGCGAAGGCCGCCGGATTGGTGTCGATCTCCGCGACATGACGGTCGCGCCAAATGCGCAAACTGTCGAGGCCGGTCACCTGACCCACCAAGGCCGCACGATGGTTCGCGAAAAATCCGGCGACACTGTCGGCGGTCTCTCCGGTGACGTAGGAACGCGGGCAGGCCTCGCCGAAGCCGGCCTCGCCGGTCGCCGCGGTCGCCCTGACGATGACATTGTCGGTATGGCGGCGCGCCGCCGAGGAATGTCGCACGACGGCGCGAAACGGCGCTTCGAACCGGTGCAGGGAAAGTCCCGCCAGCCTCATTGTGAACCGGCGCCTGGATCATGGCTTGGGAAAACGAAATCAAGCTCGCGTGCGTATTGCAGATGCATGATCTTGAATTGCGCGTCACGCCGGCCGCGGGCCACCCAGTGGCGCCGGTAGGCGGCGGCAGCGCCCGGATGCAACACCACCGCCTCGAGCGCCTGCAGCCGCCCGCTCCGGCGTTTGGACGCGTATTCGATATTGCCTTCCATCAGCGCCCGGTCGACCGCCTCCGCCAGTCCGCTGGCCTGGGGCGGCGCGTCGAGTTCGATGAGCAGGCGGTAACCGGCCGCCTGCTCGTCGGCCAGCAGCAGAAAGAATGGCGCCCCGAGTCCGCGCTCGGCCGCGGCAGCCTGGACCGCCCCCAGCGCCTGCGCTTCCGACAGTTTCTCGCCGGTGATGTTGGTGACACCGCGGCCTTTCTGCACGAAGGACAGGGTCGGGGTGGCGCCATAGCGACCGTCGACGCGCAGGATGTCGTTCATGTCATAGCGATAAAGGCCATCGAGAGTGGTCACGAAAACATAATATTCCCGGCCTTGGTCCAGCTCGTCCAGCGCCAGGAATTCGCCGCCGCCGGCGTCCCGCGCGGCGCGCTCGACAAACTCGAAGAAGGTCCCGGTAAGGGCCGGAACACAGGCGTTGCGGCGCGGGTCGATATTCACCGTGCCCCGGCATTCGCTGGCCTGGTAGCCGAGATCGACGACCCGGACATCGCCCGACATGTGCGCCTTGAGCGCGCCGAGCGCGTAGCCGCAGCTGCCGCCGGTCCAGGTCGCGACGGTCTTCAGTCCGGGCCACAGCTCGGCCCAGCGCGGCGCGCCGCCGGCGCCCATGCGGCGTAACGTCCGGGCGCGACCGGGGTTGGCCTCGAGGCGGTCCATGATCACCCGCCCGTTCTCCAGCCGCTCCAGTCCGGCAACCCGGCCGGCCTGCAGATCGTCCAGCAAGGCGTCCCAGTTCGCCTCAATCAGACCGTGCAGGCGCAACAGGGTCGAGGGATTCGCGGTCGCCATGCAGGACAGGTCGGGCGCGGCCAGCGCCATCATCGCGATCAGGTAGTTGCGCAGGTCATAGTCGGCGACCTCGAAAAACACCGGCGGCAGCACATAGCGGCGGCGCACGGCGCGTGGCAACATGGCGTAGATCGCACCGGTTGCCGCACCGATGGGGATGCCTCGGGTCGTGCGATCCTCGACTGCCGAGCCGACGATCGCCAGGACCCGGCCGGCGAAGGTTTCGGTATGGCGGTATTGCGCGCAGGCGAACAGCCGCTGGGCGACGATCATGGCGTGCCTGCCGGCCGCGGTGACCGGCGCCAGTTTGGCCGCGCCGACGGTGCCGCTGGTACGCGCATAGAAGATCGGCGGCGCGACGGTCAAGGCTGGCGCCCCGGTCTCGGCCTGCTCGCGGATCAGCGGCTCCAGATCGCTGTAGGTCGCGGCCGGAACCGCCTTGCGGTACTCCGCCACGCCCGCGATCCGCGAGAAATCATGGCGGTGGCCGAAGGCGCTGTCGGCATTGTCACCGAGGATGCGCTGCAAGAGCGCCGCCTGGGCCTTCGCTGGGTCGGCCAGCGCGCGCTGAAAGGGCCGCCAGAGATGCAGGTCGGTCAGCGACAGGCCGATCGCGAAGCTGGCGGCATCGACGCGTGCGGCCAGGCCGCTCACTCGCCGTACTCCAGGCCGCGGACGAAGGGGCCGCGCAATTGGCCCAGGAAACCCCGGGGATAGTCTCGGTTGACCAGCCCCAGCTGGCCCACGGCCCGGTCGCGGGGCAGGAAGAAGGTGCCGAAGAGCAGGTCCCAGACGATCAGGTTGTTGCCGTAATTATGATTCGACTCGGCAGTCTCGACCGAATGATGCCAGCGATGCAGCTCGGGTCCGCTGATCAACCAATTGAGCGGCCCCAGCGCGATGTCGCAGTTGGAATGCTGGAAAAAACCGTTCACCGCATAGAACACGAAATACAGCGCCAGGACCTGTTCGGACACGCCGAGCAGCAGGAAAGGCAGCGCGTCGCAAAGAAATTGCAAGGCCTCTTCGATGGGATGGAAGCGGCCGACATTGATCGAGTAGAGGCGCTTGGGCGCGTGGTGCACCGCATGCAGCCGCCATAGCGGCGTGTATGAATGGGCCGCCCGGTGCAGCCAGTACCGCAGCAAGTCGGCGCTCAGCACCATCAGCGCGGCCTGCGCCACGGGATGCCAATGATGCGGCCATAAAGGCACCGCCGAGGGCATGACGGAAAACCCGGCGACGGCCCAGATTGCGGCCAGGCCGAGCAGCCGGGGCAGCAGCATCTGGACCACGGCCAGATACACCAGATCGGTCCGCACATCGCCGGACGAGGGCCGCCAGCCGTGCCGGTAAGGCCACAGAATTTCGTGCGTGATCACCAGGCCGGCGCCCAGCGTGATCGCCAGCACCGCCGACACACCGACCGCCAGGCCGGCGCCGGCCAGCAGCAGATGGACCGAGACGGCGACCGCCATGACAACCGGCCAGGACAGGGCGCGCGCCGGCGCCCGCCCGCCCGACCGAATGCCGGCCAGCCCGTCGGCGCGCCGGTCACCGGCCAGTGCCGCCAGCAGGAAGGCGGCCAGGACCAGATGGAAATAGGCCGGCAGCGAACCGGCAAACCAGGCGACGTCCGACAGCAGGGTGAAGCCGGCGGCCAGCCGCACCAGCATCGACAGCAAATAGGCGATGGCGAACCACAGCGCCGGGGCCGCCAGCCGGCGCGGGAAAACGCGCCGGCCCGCATGACGTCGCCGGATTGCCCAAACCATCACCGTAAGGATCATGAATTGCGACGCCAGCAGCACCGGATAAGGCAGGCCGCTGCCCTGCCAGGCCTCGAAGGGCGGCAACAGCACGGTTGGCGACGCCCATTGAACAAGCTGGGCGACCACCCGGACCAGAAACAGAGCGGCGAGACCTACCAGGACGACAGCGCCCGCCGCCGGCGAAATCGCCACGTTGTCCTGCTCGGTATGCGCTTCGGGTATCGTCATGGAATGGATTATCGCCGGCCGGCACAGAAATGCGTAGCCCACCGGATTTCCCGGCCGTGCCTGACCTGACTAGGCGATGTCTTCCTCGTCGCGGCCCATGGCGCCGCAGAGCATAAGGTAGAGCTTGCCGACATCGGCGGTCAGGAACGTCGAATGCAGAAGTTGTTCGGGGTCACATTCGCGGGCCTCGGCCAGCAGCCGTTCGAACTGATCGATATACTGGGTGACGTAGCGCCGCATTTCCTCGTTGTGGCGGACCTTCTCGGCGACGCGCCCGGTACTGGCGACGGTGTTGCGGCCGCGTAGCAGAGTGCGTGTAAACACCCCCCGGTCGCCCCCGGCGTAACGCTTCCAGTCGGACTCTGGAACCTCGTCGAACAACGCGCGCGACAGGTCGATCGCGGTCGAGTCCAGATCCTCGATCACGAAACGCGCGGTCTTGAGGAACAGATCGCGGCGCAGCCCCTGTTCCTTGACCTGGAACTGCTTTGCGCGTTCTTCAGCCCGGTCGGCCGCGTGGATCATGCGTTCAGCGGTGTCGTCGAAGGCCGAACCGGCGCGGTCGGCGCGGGTCATGACCTCTTCCAGCGTTCGCAACAGCGACCCGCTGTGATGCTGGATGTTCTGGCCGATCTCGGCGACCTGGTCGATGCTGCGCGAGGTGGCGGCGTCCAGCGTCTCGCGCTGGCGTCCCAGGTTCTGGCCGGCCGCCTCGATCTGGCGCGCGGACATCTCGATCGTCTTGTCCAGATCGCCCGACTGGGCGCGGAACTGTTCGGTCAGGGCCGTTATCCGGGCCGAAACCTGATCGGCGGTGCCAGTGAGCTGGGTACTCTCGCCGGCGAAGGCGTCGCCGATGCCGTGCAGCCCTTCGGCCGCCTGCATCACGGCATGCGACAATTGTTCGGCATTCTGGCGCACCACGGCGCCGGTTGCGTCGATATGACCGCCGGCCTGCTGTGCCCGCTCGGTCAGTTCTTCGGTCTGCTGGCGGAAGCGCGCCGACACTTCGTCGACCAGCCCCAGGGCAGTCCGCACCGCATCGTTCATCGAGGTGGATTCGGTGGCGAAGCCGCGCCCGGCCTCGGCAATGCGTTCGGTGACCCGGTCGGCCGCCGCGCTCAATTCTTCAACCAGATGCTTCATACCGCTGGAGACATCCTGGGTCTTCTGTTCGCTGGCCTGCACCGCGGCGCCCAGCGCGTCGGTATGTTGCCCGACCAGTGTTGCGACCGTTTGTGCGCGTTGGCCGATCACGTCGGCGAGGGTCGCCAGACCGCGGCTTTCCTCGCGCAGTGTGTCGCGGATCATCGCGGCGTCGGCCGCGACGCGTTCGGTGCTGCGGACCATGTCCTGGGTATTCTCGCGGACCGTTTCGCGCAGCGTGTTGCGGACAAGAACCACGCCGGCGGCGACCTGATTGGCGGCGTTGGCCATATCCTCGGTATTCTCACGGACTGTTTCGCGCAGCGAGGTGCGCACGGTGGCGACATCGGCCGCGACCTGGTTGGCGGCACGGGCCATATTCTCGGTGTTCTCGCGCAACGCCTCGCGCATTTCGCCCGACTGCGACACCGTGTGGTCGGTAACCAGGCGCAATGTTTCGCTTTCCTTCTGCAGCAACTCCGAGATCGTTTGCGCCTGCACGGCGGCGGTCGCGGAGGCTTCGTTCAAATTGCGGGTCTGTTCGCGCATCACGTCGGCCATACTGCTTGCCTGCTGGACCGACGGGTCGACGGCCTCGCCGAAACTCTGCGCGCCTTCGCGCATGGTATCGCCCAGTTCCACGATGCGCGACGCGATCAACGCCTCGAAATCGGCGGTCTGGGTGGCCGACCGCTCGGCCGCGGCGGTCAGTTCCTGCGCCTGGCGTTCAAGGGCTGCGCGCACGGTCTCGGCGCGCTCGGTCGTGACCCGCGACGCATCGACCAGCTCGCTCACCTGACCGCGCACCAGATGGCTCATGACGGTA
>CAXMQC010000049.1:0-4477 GCA_964195285.1 Akkermansiaceae bacterium | reverse complement strand
GCCGGTGCCCTGGCCATAGAGCGCCGACGTGGTCGACAGCATCTCGCGCATGCCGGGACCGCCCTTCGGACCCTCATAGCGGATGACGATGACATCGCCTTCCTTGTAGGCTCTTTTTCGCACCGCTTCGAAGGCGTCTTCCTCGCAATCGAAGACCAGGGCCGGGCCGGTGAATTTCAGCACGTCGAGACCGGCAATCTTCACGATCGCACCCTCGGGCGCCAGATTGCCCTTCAGGCCGACGACACCACCGGTCTCGGTGATCGGCTTGCGCGGGCGGCGAACGACGTCCTGGTCCTCGGGGAACTTCACGCTCTCAAGCTCGTCGCCGATCGAGTTGCCGGTGACGCTCAGGCAGTCGCCGTCGAGGAACCCATCCTCCAGCATCGCCTTCATCACTATCTGGACGCCGCCGACCTCGAACAGGTCCTTGGCGACATATTTGCCGGCGGGCTTCAGGTCGGCGATGTAGGGCGTTTCGCGGAAGATACGGGCGACTTCATGCAGGTCGAAATCGATGCCGCATTCATGGGCAATCGCCGGCAAATGCAAACCGGCGTTGGTCGAGCCGCCGGTCGCGGCCACAACGCGGGCCGCATTTTCCAGCGCTCTGCGGGTGACGATCTTGCGCGGCCGGATGCCTTTTTCAAGCGCCTTCATCACTGCCTCGCCAGACGCCTCGGCATAGGCGTCGCGCGATTCATAGGGCGCCGGCGCGCCGGCCGAACCGGGCAGCGCCAACCCGATGGCCTCGGACACGCAGGCCATGGTGTTGGCGGTGAACTGGCCGCCGCAGGAACCGGCCGAGGGGCAGGCATGGCATTCGATTTCGTGCAGCTCGTCGTCGTCGATCTTGCCGGCGGAATGCGAGCCGACCGCCTCGAACACGTCCTGGACGGTGATGTCCTTGCCGTGCAGACGGCCCGGCAGGATCGAGCCGCCATACATGAAGACCGACGGCACATCGAGCCGCACCATCGACATCATCATGCCCGGCAGGGATTTGTCGCAGCCGGCCAGCCCGACCAGCGCGTCGTAACAATGGCCGCGCATGGTCAGCTCGACCGAATCCGCGATCAAATCGCGGCTGACCAGCGAGGATTTCATCCCCGCATGGCCCATGGCGATGCCGTCGGTCACCGTGATTGTGGTGAATTCGCGTGGTGTGCCCATGGCCGCCTTGACGCCCTTCTTGACCGCCTGTGCCTGGCGCATCAGCGAGATATTGCAGGGCGCGGCCTCGTTCCAGCAGGTCGCGACGCCGACGAAGGGTTGGCCGATCTCGGTGTCGGTCATGCCCATGGCGTAATAATAGGACCGGTGCGGCGCCGATTCCGGGCCGACCGAAACATAGCGGCTGGGCAGATTGGATTTATCGATGGCCATGGGGTGCATTCCTCCTGGGTCTTTTGATTGTCTCTGGCTGATGGGCGGGCCGCCTGCCGGCGGTGAGGCTAAAGCACGCCTAACCGAGCGAGGGCGGATTGAAGCTGTTCGATACGGGCGTTATGCGTGGCGAGGCGTTCCTTGTTTTCTTCGACGACCGACTGCGGGGCCTTGGCAAGGAAACCTTCATTCGAAAGCTTCTTGTCCACCTTCGCCATTTCACCCTGCTCTTTGCCGATCTCCTTCTCCAGGCGCGCCTTTTCCTGCATGATGTCGATCACCTCGCCGACCGGCAACGCCACCGTCGCTTCCCGGTGGACGAGCTGGATCGATCCCGACGGCGGTGGTGTCCCGACAGCGACCGCTTCGATGCCGTCTAGGCGCGCCAGCCATGATATCAGCTCGTCATACGCGACCAGCCGCTCGCGATTGTTGTTGTCAGCGCCGATCAGGACCATTGGTATTTTGGCGCCGGCCGGCACGTTCATTTCCGAGCGCGCCGAACGGATGCCCGTAATCAGTTCGATGACCCAGCCGATCTCGTCGGCGGCCGCGGCATCTTCAAGTCCTTCATAGTGCGGCCATTCGGCATTGATCAGCCGGCCCCCATCGCCGAACAACTGCCACAGTTCCTCGGTAATGAAGGGCATAAAGGGATGCAACAGGCGCAAAATCTGGTTCATCGCCCAGGCCGCCGTGGCGCGGGTCTCGGCTGCAACGGCCTCGTCCTCGCCATTCAGCAGTGGTTTGGCAAGCTCCACATACCAGTCACAGAACCTATTCCAGGTGAAGGCGTAAACCGCGTTCGCCGCCTCGTCGAACCGATAGACGCCAAGCGCCCGGTCGATCTCACGCCCGCATTTGGCGACTTCGCCGACGATCCAGCGGTTGAGCCGGGTGTCGACTGACTGCGGGTCGAAACCGGCGACCGGCAGGCATTCGTTCATCTCACAAAACCGCGCCGCGTTCCACAGCTTGGTGGCAAAGTTTCGGTACCCGTCGATCCGTGATTCGTCGAGCCGGATGTCGCGCCCCGGCATGGTCAGCGCAGCCAGGGTGAAACGCAATGGATCGGCCCCGTATTTCTCGACCAGGATCAGCGGATCGACAACGTTGCCCCTGGATTTCGACATCTTCTGTCCCTTGGCGTCGCGCACCAGGGCGTGAATATAGACGGTATGAAATGGGACTTCCTTCATGAAATGCAGCCCCATCATCATCATCCGGGCGACCCAGAAGAAGATGATGTCGAAGCCGGTGACAAGAACATCAGTGGGGTAGTAGCGCGCCAATTCCGGCGTCTCGTCCGGCCAGCCCAGCGTCGAGAACGGCCACAACGCCGAGGAAAACCAGGTGTCGAGAACGTCGGGATCTCGGGTCAATTCGACGTCCTTGCCATAATGCGCTTTGGCGGCGGCGGCGGCTTTCTTCTCGGACTCTTCGACGAAGACCTCACCGTCCGGGCCGTACCAGGCCGGGATTTGATGGCCCCACCAGAGCTGGCGTGAAACGCACCAGGGCTGAATGTTACGCATCCATTCGTAATAGGTCTTGGTCCAATTCTCGGGCACGAATTTGGTGCGCCCCTGCTCCACCGCCTCGATAGCGGGCTTCGCCAGAGTCGCCGCATCGGCGAACCATTGGTCGGTCAGCCAGGGTTCGACCGGCACGCCGCCGCGGTCGCCATAAGGCACCGTATGCACATGGTCGGCGATCTCGGCCAGCAAGCCTTCTGCCTCGAAGTCGGCGATGACCTGCTTGCGGGCATCGAACCGGTCCATGCCGCGATATTTTCCCGGCACATTGTCGTTTAGGTGGGCCTCTGCGTCGAAAATATTGATGATCTCAAGATCATGGCGGCGGCCGACCTCGAAGTCGTTGAAATCATGCGCCGGCGTTATCTTTACCGCGCCGGAACCCTGTTCCGGGTCGGCATGCGCGTCGCCGACGATCGGGATGCGGCGGCCGACCAGCGGCAGAATCGCATATTTGCCGATCAGATCCTGGTAGCGTTCGTCTTCCGGATTGACCGCGACCGCGGTATCCCCCAGCATCGTTTCGGGTCGCGTCGTGGCGACGGTTATATATTTGTCATCAATGCCTTCTACCGGATATTTAAAGTGCCATAAATGACCCTGGATTTCGGTCTGAACGACCTCCAGGTCGGAAATCGCGGTATGTAATTTCGGATCCCAGTTGACCAGACGCTGGTCCTGGTAGATCAGCCCTTGCTTGTAGAGCGCAACGAAGACCTTGAGCACGGCGCGGCTCAAGCCCTCGTCCATGGTGAAGCGCTCGCGGCTCCAGTCGCAAGTGGCCCCGAGACGACGGAGTTGGCTGGTAATGGTGCCGCCGGACTCTTCCTTCCACTGCCATACCCGTTCGAGGAATTTCTCGCGGCCGATATCCTTGCGCTTTGTGCCCTCGGATTCGAGCATGCGTTCGACCACCATCTGGGTCGCAATCCCGGCATGATCGGTGCCAGGCTGCCACAATGTATTGCGTCCGCGCATTCGTTGATGGCGGATTAGAATGTCCTGAAGCGTATTGTCGAGGGCGTGGCCAATATGCAAGCTGCCGGTGACATTTGGCGGCGGAATGACAATACAATAACTATCGGCGTTCGGCCGATTGCCGGCCTTGAAATCACCATTCGCCTCCCAGTCAGCGTAATGCTTCCCCTCGACCTCGGCAGGCCGCCAATTCTTGTCCAGCATCTTGGATGCCGCCCCCTATACCAATGCTCGATGATAGTGGCCCATTTGACTGGTTTCCCTTGATCGCTCGTCAAAAGCGGTTAGCGCCGTGGTGTTGCTCACCACAAGTGGAGTGCGACGCCGCGAGCGGTCAAGAGAAACCGGCGCGCCCGTGATTTCCCCCGGACGCGACCGCGCCATGTCTAGTCGTCAGGTTCGGCGCGGTCCACCAGTTTCTGGATTTCGCGGCGCACGACGCGCTCAACGATGCCGGACAGATTTTCATCCAACCATTCGCGCAACATGGGGCGGATCATTTCCTTGACCATATCGGAGATCGTCGATTCGCCAGATCCCACCCTCAGCTTGTTTGCTTTTTCGTCCATGGCGCGGGT
>CAXMQC010000048.1:0-5929 GCA_964195285.1 Akkermansiaceae bacterium | reverse complement strand
CTCACAACCTGGTTGATGAACTTCGGCTGTGGACGTTTCCAGTTGTACTTGGTGCCGGTAAACGTTTATTCGGTCCTGGAGCGGTTCCCGCAGATTTCAAGCTTTTGAAATCAGATTCCACATCGAACGGCGTCGTCATGGGAATTTACAGGCGCATGATGTGACCATCTGCTGTTAGGCGAGACCCGCCATTCAAATCTGAACGCGCTGGCAAATTGGGCGGTTTCGACAATTGACCGCTTTGGGCCAGAATCAGCCATGCCGAGCGACATCTACCCATGGCCGCTATTCGCATGAATGAAGACATGATCTGCTGAAAAGCGGACGGGCTAGGCGACCGCTTCGTCGCTGCGCTCAACGAGGTGAAAAACATGGAATATTACACCATTCGACAGGTCATCGGCTCGTGGGAGCGCGAGAATCTGCTGTTGAACCTGTGACAAATTGGATTGTTTTTCGAAATCGAACAATCGTGCTATGATGATGGCATGATGCAACAGACTTCATTGAACCGACATCCCACCGGTTGTGGACGCTGCCGTTTTGCGGAGCTGATGGTTTTGTGTGCACGCATCGGCTACAATCCATAGGCGAAGGCGAATTCTCGTCCCGAACCCCTGCTAATTCGCCCTTTGGAGCCCGCAAACAATGAACGATTCCCCCAAGGCCCGGACCGGCCGCAATTACAATACCGAAGAACTGCTGCGCGAGGACGTGGCGCATCACATGCGCCCGTTCACCGACTACAAGGAGCTGGCCGCGGAAGGCGGCGGCCGCCTGATCACCCATGCCGACGGCATCTATTTCTGGGATTCCGAGGGCAAGCGCTATCTTGACGGCATGGCCGGCCTGTGGTGCGTCAATGCCGGCTATGGGCGGCGCGAGCTGACCGCGGCGGCGTCCGAGCAGATGATGGAACTGCCCTACTACAACACCTTCTTCAAGACCACGCACCCGCCGGCGGCCGAGCTGTCGAAGGTGCTGGCCGACCTGGCGCCGGCAAATTTCAACCATGCCTTCTTCGCCAATTCGGGGTCGGAAGCGAACGACACCATCCTGCGCATGGTGCGCCAGTTCTGGCAGCTCGAGGGCAAGCCGGAGAAACACACAATCATCAGCCGCCACAACGCCTATCACGGCAGCACAGTGGCGGCGCTCAGCCTCGGCGGTATGGCGGCGATGCATGGCCAGGGCGGCATCATCCCCGATATCGCCCATGTCGCCCAGCCCTACTGGTACGGCGAGGGCGGCGACATGGACGAGGACGCGTTCGGCATCCAGGCGGCCAAGGCCATCGAGGAGAAGATCCTCGAGTTGGGCGCGGACAAGGTCGGCGCCTTCATCGGCGAGCCGATCCAGGGCGCCGGCGGCGTCATCATCCCGCCGAAGACCTACTGGCCTGAAGTGCAGCGCATCTGCAAGCAATATGACGTGCTGCTGATCTGCGACGAAGTGATCTGCGGTTTCGGGCGCACCGGCAACTGGTTCGGCTATGAAAGCTTCGGCATCGAGTCCGCCGATTTCATCACCCTGGCCAAGGGATTGTCGTCGGGCTATCTGCCGATCTCGGCCGTCATGGTCGGCGACCGGGTGATGAAGAGCTTCATCGACAAAGGCGGCGAGTTCTATCACGGATTCACCTATTCCGGCCATCCGGCGGCCTGCGCCGTGGCGCTGAAGAATATCGAGATCATCCGCCGCGAGGGGCTGGTGGAAAAGGTGCGCGACGAGACCGGCCCCCATCTGGCCAGGGCCCTGGCGACGCTGGACGACCATCCGCTGGTCGGCGAGACCCGATCGATGGGCCTGATCGGCGCCATCGAGCTGGTCAAGGACAAGGCGACCCGGACCCATTTCGACGAGCCCGGCAAGGTCGGCACGATTTGCCGCGACCACTGCGTCGCCAACGGCCTCGTCATGCGCGCCGTGCGCGACATCATGGTGATGTCCCCGCCGCTGATCATGACGACGGCCCAGATCGACGACATGATCGCGCTGGCCCGAACGGCGATAGACGCCACGGCCAAGGATATCGGGGTGCTGTAGGGGGGCTTTCGCGCGAAGCGACGGTGACTCCCACCCCCACCCAACCCTCCCCCACCAGGGGGAGGGCTTTTTTGTCTGAGTTCGAAACCTACTTCTCCCTCCCCCTCGATGGGGGAGGGTCGGGGTGGGGGTGTGCCTGTACGAGTAACGAGTCACCCCCGCCGCAATTCCGCGACTACTTCTACATGGGCGGCGTATTTGAACTGGTCTACCGGGGTGACGGACTCGATGCGGTAGCCGCCTGCCGCGAGAATCGCCAGGTCGCGGGCGAGCGTCGCGGGGTCGCAGGAGACCGCGACAACTACCGGCGCCTTCGATTGTGCGAGTTCGCGGGCCTGGGCTTCGGCGCCCGCGCGCGGCGGGTCGAAGATGACGGCGTCGTAGCGGTCGAGCTCGCGCACCGTCAGCGGGTTGCGGAACAGGTCGCGGTGCTCCGTGGTGACCGGTTTCAGGCCTTGTGTCGCGCGCGCCGCGCGGTCGAGCGCCTTGAGGGCGGGCTCGTTGTTGTCTACCGCCAGGACCGATGCGCCCGTCGCCAGACGGAGCGCGAAGGGACCGGCGCCGCAGAACAAATCGGCGATGCGCGCCGCTTCGCCAACACCCGTCGCCACCAGTCGTGCCAGGGTTTCCTCGCCCGCTGCCGTGGCCTGCAGGAAGGCGCCCGGCGGCAAGGCGATGCGCGCCTCGCCGGCCCGCAGCATCGGCATGCGGCGTTCGATGCCGAGCTGGCCGTTGATCGTGACCCGGGCGAGGTCCAGCCGTTCGGCCGCCGCGCTGAGATCCATCTGGATATCCGGATGGTCGGGGATGCGGCCGCGCAGGTCGCAATCCAGGCCGGTCTCGCTGGCGGTGATCAGGATGTCGAAACTCTTGGCATGGCCCTGGACCGCCGCGCCCAGATCGCGCGCGATAGCCGGAGCATCGGCCAGTTCGGGGGCCAGGATCGGGCAGTGGTCGAGGTCGATGAGACGATGGCTGCGCCCCTCCATGAAACCGGCCAGCACGCTGCCGCGGGCGAACAGCACATGCAGCGTCACCCGCCGCCGCCCGGCGCCATGAGCGTCGATCGGCGCGCTGACGGCGGCCTCGACATGGCGATGGCGCAAGGCGGTTTCCACCAACCCGCGCTTCCAGTCGAGGTAGGGGCCGTCTTGCCAATGCTGCAACGCGCAGCCGCCGCAGCGGCCGAAATGGGGGCAGGGGGGCTCGGCGCGCTCGGGGCTCGGCTCGAGCACCTCAAGCAAACGCCCGCGCTTGCCCTCGAGGGCCGCGCGCACGGTCTCGCCCGGCAGCGCATAAGGCACATAGACAGGCCCGCGCGGTCCCTCGGCCATGCCCTCGCCGCGGCGGCCCATGGCCGTGATATCGACTGTCGCGTCCTTCGCCATGGTCAGCGCCGCGACAGCAGGGCGGCGATTTCGGTCGCGGCCTGGTTCAGGCTGGCGATAATCTCTTTCGCCGGGAAACGGTGCAGCCGCTCGGTCAGCCCGACCAGGCCGATACTGTATATCACCCCCAAATCCTCCAGATGCACCGGGCAGGCATAGCTGTAGATGCCCGGATCCAGCTCCTCGTCGCAGACCGCATAGCCATGTTCGCGGACTTCTTCCAGTTCGGCGCGCACGGCGGCCGGCCCGGTGATCGCCTTACTGGTGAATTTTTCCAGCGGCCGGGCCAGCACCTCGGCGACGACGGCCTCGTCCTGGAAGGCGAAAATCGCCTTGGCGGACGCCGCCGCGTGGGCCGGCATCTCGCGGCCGGGCTGCACGTAGGACTGGCCGCCGCTGGGCGGCAGGGTCATGGCCACGGAACGGACTTCGCGGCCCTCCAGCTTGGCCAGGAAGGCGGTTTCGCGGAATTGCGCCACCAGCCGGTCGAGAATCGGGCCGACCAGCCGGACGATAATTTCGGCCGGGGTGCCGAGATGCAGCATATGCAAAAGGCGCGAGCCCAGGACATAGACCTTCCGCCCCTCGACCGGTTCGATATAGCCGACCTCCAGCAGCGCGCCGAGCAGCCGGTGCACGGTGCCACGCGGCAAGCCGGTCGCCTGCATGATCTCCGTCAGGGTCAGCCCCTCCGGCGCGGCGGCCAGCGTATCGAGAATATTGGCGTAGCGGGTGAGAACGCCTCGGGCAGTGGACAAGGGTGGTTTCCTTAGATTCCGTTTGACTCTCCGGCGTCCTTATAGCACAATTTCCGAATTACGAAACAATTTTCCGTTTAACGGAACTTCTTCACGAGATCAACATGTCGGACGGATGGCAGGCAGGGATCGATATCGGCGGCACATTTACCGATGTGGTTGCGACAAATCCCGCGTCCGGTGAAATCCGCACGGCCAAGGTCGAAACCCGTTTGGACGACCGTGTCGCCGGCCTCGTGGACGCGCTGGTGGCGGTCGGGCTGGAATGGGCGGATGTGGCCGACCTGATCCACGGCACCACCATGGTCACCAACGCCATCGTCGAGGGTAATCTGGCCAAGGTGGCGCTGGTCGCCACCGAGGGTTTTTCCGACAGCCTGGCCATCGGCCGCCAGAACCGCCTGCATCTCTACCGCCTCGACCTGCCGCCCAAAATCGAACCCCAGGCCCCTGCGGAACGGCGTTTCGAGGTCGCCGAACGGCTCGATCACGAGGGCAAAGTGGTGCGGGCGTTGGAGACCGATGCTATTGACGCGGTCATTGGCGAACTGGAAGCGTGCAAGGCCGAAGCGGTGGCGGTATCGCTGCTGCATGCCTACGCCAATCCGGCCCACGAAGAAGAACTCGGCCGGCGGTTGGGTGAAAAATTTCCCTTCGTCGCGCTGTCGAACCGGGTCAACCCGGAGGCTCGCGAATATGAGCGCACAGCTACCACGGCGTTGAGCGCCAGCGTCATGCCGCTGGCCGCAGGCTACCTGGACCGGCTGGAAGGCGCCAAGCCCAAGGGCTCGCGCCTGCATCTGTTCCATTCCGCCGGCGGCATGGCCGCGCCGGACGCGTTGCGCGACTTGCCGCTGGGATTGGCCATGTCGGGACCGGCCGCCGGAGTCGCCGCCGCCGGGCGCATTGCCGCAGAACTGGGCTGCGACCACGCTATCAGTTTCGATATGGGCGGGACGACGACGGATGTTTGCCTGATCCTTGACGGCCAGGCCCAGATTTCCAGCGACCGTTCGTTGGGTGGCCGGCCGCTGCGCCAGCCCATGGTGGCGGTGGAATCGATCGCCGCCGGGGGCGGCTCGATCGCCCGGCTGGACCATGGCGCGCTTTGCGTCGGCCCGGAAAGCGCCGGCGCCGACCCGGGACCGGCCTGCTACGGCAGAGGCGGAGACCAGCCCACGGTCTCCGACGCCAATCTGGTGCTGGGTTACATGGACCCCGAGCGGGTCGTCGGCGGCGGGCTGCGGCTCGATCTCGACGCCGCCCGCAACGCCCTGGCCCCGTTGGCCGCGGAGATGGACATGACGGTCGAGCAAGCGGCGCTGGGCGTGGTGCGAGTCGCCAACTCGGCGATGGTCCGGGCGCTCCGCCGTATCACGGTGGAGCGCGGCATCGACGGGCGGCAATGCGCCCTGCTGGCCTATGGCGGGGCCGGGCCGATGCATGCGGTCGAGGTGGCGCGTGCGTTTGGCATCGCCAGGGTCGTGGTCCCGGCCAATTCCAGCATGTTTTCCGCCCTCGGCTGCGTCAGCGCCGAGATGAGCTATGCCCAACAGCGCACCCTGCGCATGGCGGTGGGCGAGTGGAATACGGCGCGCCTGGACGAGGTCAGACAGACCCTCCGCGCCCGCCTGACGGCGCCGTTGCAGGCCGCCGGCCATGGCGAGGATGAGATGAAGGTGGAGGAGGTTGCCTCGGTCCGCTATAGCGGCCAGAGCTACGCCATCGAACTCGCCG
>CAXMQC010000047.1:0-6412 GCA_964195285.1 Akkermansiaceae bacterium | reverse complement strand
CAGCCGGCGGCTGAACGGCCGTCTGACATAAATGCCCCGCCAATTCCCGGTGAAACCGAGTCTCCAACCGGCGTTGGCGATGTCGTCTCGGACTGGTGGAGCAAGATGCGTGGCATGCCCCAATCGGATGACGACCCCGATCTGCCCGTGACCGGGGAGCCCGGCACCATTCCGGCGCCGTCTGGCGATGACGAAGGCGTGGCCAAAGTTGCGAAGGCTTCCGGCGATGGCCCCGGGAAGCCCAAGAAACGAACCTCCACCAAGGCCAAGGGTGCGACCGCGGGCAAGGCGAAGAAAAAAACGTAACCGATCACCGTCCGGTCTCCCGGACAGGTCAATCAATCACATCCGGGGGTGGCCACCAGGCTGCCCCCGATTTTATGGGCGGTTGGCGCATCGATCGCCGCGTTCGCTCGGGCCCTTGCTGGACAAAAAGGTCGGGCCGCAACTCTGGTGCACCGGAGTTGCGGCCCTATGGGGAGTATGCCCTTGCAGGCGAGATAATTCCTACGGTTCGAGAATTATCTCGACCCTGCGATTCCGCTGCTCATTGATTTCGTCACCGGTAACGGTCGCTGGCTTCAACTCGCCATGGGCCTCGGTGACCATGGCGCGGGTCGGTATATTGCCGGCTTCCAGAACCTTGGCGACCGCTTGTGCGCGCATCTCCGAAAGTTTCTGGTTGTATTCCGTCGAGCCGACGGTATCCGTGTTACCCGAAACCTTGACGATCGGCGAGCCCAGCTTCTCGGCCGCGGATTTGGCCTCGGCGATTACGGTCTCGTCGTCTGAATCAATGTTGTACTGATCGGTCAAAAAATAAACCACGAAGCGGACCGACTGCGGTTTCGGCTTGGAAACCACCGGAACCGGCGTGGGCTTGGGCTCGATGTCGTCAAGCGCGGCATAGAAACTGTCGCGGCAACGCGAGATATCTTCGGGCTGCCAGTTTTCTTCCTGCTCCTGCATCCAGCAATCGAAATAGACCTGCGCCTCGGCTGCCCGGTTCGGGTCGGCCGTGCCGGCGCCGGCATCAAGCGCGGCAACAAGTTGAGTGCGGGCATCGGTCAACTCGGCGACATGGTCGCCGGGCAGTCCACGCTCATCGATCATCTCGGGACCGACAGTGCCATTACTGCCCACCGTAACGGCGCGCCTGGCGAAAACGTCTGAATCGTAATAATCACCCTCGGCATATTCGGCTTCCGAAAGGCCGATATAGCCGTGATACAAATTCTGATTGAACTCGGATCCCTGCGGGTCAATCAGTTGTGCGTCGTGAAGCTCCTGACCTGTGCAGCCAGCAAGCAAAAACAATCCGGCAATAGCGCCGGTAACGATATTGTACGATTTCATACTTCTTCCCCTAGTTAAATCCACCACTCCCCAAAGGGTGATATAAGCACTGTTTTTAACACAAACTTTACTCAAATTCAACTGGTCATTGCAGGAAAGAGAAGATTCTGCCCTTCCGAATTCAGTGCGGAAAGGATCTAACTCAACGGGAATACTTTAATATGGTTAATTGCCGCAGCGCTGGCTGGCGCCGGTTCCACGCAGGGGGTTAATGCGCTATTTGTTGCGGAACGCGTCCAGCGTCACGACTTTCCCGCCGTCGTCCGAACTGGCGGGTTCCGCGGCCGGGTCCACCACGGTCTCGGGCGCCGAAACGACGCTGCTTTCGCTGCCGGCCTCGCTGCTCCCGTCCTCGTCCTCGCCGGCCTGAAAATGCAGGCGGAAATTCGCGGGCGGGTCCTGGAATACGGTAATCGCGTCAAACGGGATAGTCAGCCGCTGCTGTACCCGGTTGAACGACAGACTGACCGAGAAGCCGATTTCGCCGACCTCGAGGTCCCAAAACGCGTTCTGCAAAATGACTGGCATTTCGGTGGGGTATTCCCGGTGAAGGCTGGCCGGGATATCGACACCGGGATGCTCGGTAAGGAAAGTGATGTGAAAATAATGATCGCCCTCCAGCCCCTCTTTGGCGACAAGCGCCAGCGCCTTTCGCATGACGTCGCGCAGGGCTTCCTCGACGAGGCGTTCATAATGCAGAAAATCTTCTGACATGGCCGACTGAATTTACACCATCAAGTTATCAAGCGGAACCAGCGCCAATAGCGGCCAGGTCCCGGAAACCAATTGGGGGGCTTCTGTTGCCCGGTGCCCCCCGAACCGCGCTTACCTATTCAATTAGGCAGCGAGCACCATGTCATTATCATTGGCACTTTTAGAAATGGCCCGGTAACGGCGGAACCATGCCGAGCAAAAACCATGTCTTTACCACGCGCGTCGATCCTGTTTCGCCCCCAGATGCGGGGCCGTCCGCCAGATCTTCCGGCATTCGGCCCCGTGAAACTGGTGGAGGCGCCGGGTACTGCCCCCGGGTCCGCTACGCTTATTCCACAAGGCGTTTATCGCCATAGTCGGACATGCCGACGCCCCTAATATAAGGCTTGGCGTCCAAAATTGAAAGGCCGGGGTGGCGGATGTAACCGTCTCTGTTCTGTCATGTTGGTTAACGAATCGGGAAAATCTGTGAGCGCGATGTCCGATTCGCCGATTCGGCGGTGCTGGAGGCTGGTGGGTCCGACCATTACCCGGTGGCGGCAAGGGTCGTCGCGGCCGGCAAACCACTGGAATCGAAGACATCCGCTGCCGCCCGCTGAACAGGCCCTTTGCGGCCCCGTGGCGACCGCCTATAAACGAGAGAGATTCACCGACAGGGAAAAATGATGCCGCTGACACCCGAACAACAGGCTGAGATCGACGAACACCGCGCCGCCAGCAACCAGACCCGCCGCGCCACCGTGCCGGGGCTGGAAGAAATCCTCTACCAGCCGGTTCCGGTGCTCGACCATGGCTTCGTGCGGGTTATCGATTACATGGGCGACGATGCCGCGATCGTGCAGGCTGCCCGGGTCTCTTACGGCAAGGGCACCAAACAGGTCTCGGGCGATCGCGGTCTGATCCGCTATCTGATGCGCCACCGGCACACCACGCCCTTCGAGATGTGCGAGATCAAGTTTCATGTGAAGCTGCCGGTCTTCGTGGCGCGCCAGTGGATCCGCCACCGCACCGCCAACGTCAACGAATATTCGGCACGCTATTCGATTCTCGACCGCGAGTTCTATATCCCCGCACCGGAACAGCTCGCGGCCCAGTCGGTGGCCAACCGCCAGGGCCGTGGCGACGTGCTGGAAGGCGACGAGGCTGCGCGGGTGCTGGCGCTGCTGCGCGACGACGCGGCCCGGTGCTATGACCATTACGAGGATATGCTGAACGAGGATGCCGACGGCAATCCGCGCGATCCCGATCGCCCCGGCCTGGCCCGCGAACTGGCCCGCATGAACCTGCCGCTGAACATTTATACCCAGTGGTACTGGAAGGTCGATCTGCACAACCTGCTGCATTTTCTGTCGCTGCGCGCCGATGCCCACGCCCAGTACGAAATCCGGGTCTATGCCGACACCATGCTCGATATGACGCGCCGCTGGCTGCCGATCGCCTGCGAGGCCTTCGAGGACTACGCGGTGGGCGGCGCGCATCTGTCGCGCACCGGCATCGAGATCGTGCGCCGCATGCTGGCCGGCGAGACGGTCGCCCAGGAAGACAGCGGCCTGTCGAAGCGCGAATGGACAGAGCTGATCGAGACGCTGGGCAAGGAATAGGGGATTTCGAGATTAACCGGCACCGGCTCTCTCGGCGGCATAGCTACCCGCGAAGACATCCTTCGACAGGCTCAGGATGAGGTAAGGGTTGATAGAATTTTTTTACTCCTCATCCTGAGCTTGTCGAAGGATGAAGCCACTTGGCGACCCTCCAGGGAATGGGTCGGTGCGGCCCACGCAAGCTTTCGCCATCCCCGCGCCGTAAACCATGCGTAAATAGCCTCTCATGGATAATGGAGCCGAAAGGGGCCACCGCCCGATGATCTCGAGGTTGATTGTTGCACTAAGCTTTGGGCTCGCCGCCTGCGCCGCCCAGGCGCACGAATTGAAGACCGCCGACCAGGTCGTTGTCGACAAGGGCGAGCGCCAGCTTCACCTGCTGCGCGACGGCGAAATCTGGAAGAGCTACCCCATCGGCCTCGGGTTTGCGCCGGCGGGCCACAAGCAGCGCGAAGGCGACGGCCGCACGCCCGAGGGCGACTACGTCCTCGACTGGCGCAATCCCGAGAGCAAGTTCCATCTGTCGATCCACATCTCCTATCCGGACGCCAAAGACCGGGCCCGGGCAAAAGCGAACAGCGAATCGCCCGGCGGTGACATTTTCATCCACGGTTATCCGGCCTATACTGGCGAAATGCGTGATTGGACCCTGGGCTGCATCGCCGTGACCGATGAGGCGATGGACGAAATCTGGGCTATTGTGCCCAACGGCACGCCGATCACGATCAGGCCGTAGATCCACGGGCAACGGGAGGCGATCATGGCGATTATGCTGAAAGTCTGCGATATGCAGGCGCGTAACATGGGCGGCGAGGCCCGCTACGGCTATATCACGGGGCGTATCGACGAACAGACGCGCGTCGTCCTGATGCCGAGCCGCGAAGAAGGCGCTACGCCTGATGACTGGGTACTCTTTATTGCGCCCGACGCCAACCCGCCGGCCGGCGAGGCCGAGGAAGTAACGGCCGAAAGCTAGCGCATTTCAAGATTGATCGGCACCGGCCCTCTCCCCCACCCGGCCGCCCATATCATACGATGCCGTGGGTGGCCGGGGGCGAGGCCAGTGCAGACTCCGCGCAAGTGGAAAATGCTTTAGCCGCTCAGCGCCATGGCGTGATGGGCGATGTGGTCGCCGACGAAGCTGGCGATGAAATAATAGCTGTGGTCATAACCGTCCTGCAGGCGCAGGGTCAGCGGCTGACCGGCGGCCGCGCAGGCCTCGCGCAACAGTTCGGGCTTGAGCTGCTCTTTCAGAAAGCCGTCCGCCAAACCCTGATCGACCAGGATGTCCGGCACGGCTGAGCCGTCGCGGATCAGCTCGCAGGCATCATAGCGCCGCCAGCTCGCGCGATCCGCCCCCAGATAGCCGGAGAACGCCTTCTCGCCCCACGGTACCTGCGTCGGCGCCACGATCGGCGCGAAGGCCGACACCGACTTATAAAGCGCCGGATTGCGCAGCGCGCAGACCAGCGCCCCATGCCCGCCCATCGAATGGCCGAATACACCCTGGCGCGCCGCGTCGCCGGGAAAATTTTCCGCGATCAGCGCCGGCAGTTCCTGCGTTACGTAACGGTACATCCGGTAATGCGCCGACCACGGTGCTTCGGTCGCATCCACATAGAACCCGGCGCCGCTGCCGAAATCATAGGCATCGTCCTCGCCCGGCAGGTCGACGCCGCGCGGGCTGGTGTCCGGCGCCACCAGCATCAAGCCATGCTCGGCGGCATGGCGCTGCGCCCCCGCCTTGACCGTGAAATTCTCTTCGGTGCAGGTCAGGCCGGACAGCCAGTAGAGTACCGGCACCGGGCCGGATTCGGCCTGCGGCGGCCGGTAGATCGAAAAGCGCATGGCGCACCGCGTGGCCTCGGCGGCGTGGCTATAGACGCCCTGGATGCCCCCGAAACACCGGGCCTCGGAGATGGTTTCCAGCGACACGGCGCGCCGCACCACTAATACGTCACCACGCTGCGGATCGATTCGCCGGCATGCATCAGGTCGAAGGCGTTGTTGATGTCGTCGAGCGGCATGGTGTGGGTGATCAGATCGTCGATATTGATCTTGCCGTCCATATACCAGTCGACGATCCTCGGCACGTCGGTGCGGCCGCGCGCGCCGCCGAAGGCGGTGCCGCGCCAGACCCGCCCGGTGACCAGCTGGAAGGGCCGGGTCGTTATCTCCTGGCCGGCGCCGGCGACGCCGATGATGGTGCTCTCGCCCCAGCCCTTGTGACAGCATTCCAGGGCCTGGCGCATCACATCCACATTGCCGATACATTCGAAACTGTGGTCGGCGCCGCCCTTCGTCAGGTCGACGAGATAGGCGACGAGAGCGCCATCGACCTCGGCCGGATTGACGAAATGGGTCATGCCGAATTTCTCGCCCAGTGCCTTGCGGGCCGGGTTCAGATCGACGCCGACGATCATGTTGGCGCCGACCATGCGTGCGCCCTGTACGACATTGAGTCCGATGCCGCCGAGCCCGAAGACCACCACATTGTCACCGGGCTGGACCTTGGCCGTATTGATCACAGCCCCGATGCCCGTGGTCACCCCGCAGCCGATATAGCAGATCTTGTCGAACGGCGCGTCCTGGCGCACCTTGGCCAGCGCGATCTCGGGCAGCACGGTGTAGTTCGAGAAGGTCGAGCAGCCCATGTAATGCAGCACCGGCTCGCCGCCCAGCGAGAAGCGGCTGGTGCCGTCGGGCATGACGCCGCGGCCCTGGGTCTCGCGGATCGCCTG
>CAXMQC010000046.1:0-2113 GCA_964195285.1 Akkermansiaceae bacterium | reverse complement strand
GGCCGCCAGTGGTTTACTGAGATCAAACAAGGCAAAGTGCGATCGGTTCGTGATCTTGCCAAACGTCGTGGTGTCGATCAGGGCGACGTTAGCCGGGTTCTGCCGCTCGCCCTTCTCGCGCCGGACATCGTCGATGCGATTCTTGCCGGACGCCAGCCGGTCGAACTGACAGTCAGTCGATTGAAACGGATCGGCGACCTGCCGGTGTCATGGGCTGAGCAAACCCGGCTTCTGGGCTTCGCCTGAGATCCCCCTAATACTTCCCGCGCAGTTCCTGCAAAACGTTGGCTACCGAATACCGCCGACAGAGACGGTCGGCGGAAAGTGCGCGTTCATCCGGAATTCAGGCGTCTCTCCTACCGCACTACGAGACGTACCCCACGCCAATGCCGCGGAAACCGGGCGATTGCGCGAAGGCAGGGGTTGGACGTCGGTTCGCTGGGGAGTGGATGGTGGAGCCGAGGAGGATCGAACTCCTGACCTTCGCATTGCGAACGCGACGCTCTCCCATCTGAGCTACGGCCCCACAATAGATATTCCGTCCGGGCTAGGCCGGGCGAGGCGGAATATGTGGTCGGCGGGGCCGGCTGTCAAGCTCTGCCTGTGGCCTGGTTTCTATTTTCCCCGCCGTTCCTTGTACTTGCCGTGGCTGGACCATAATTGTAGTCTCGCGGTCGCGTCGTAAGATGCCGTAATACAGTAAGGGGCCAAGAGAACTGTTATGGGCGTAAATCCGATTATCTGGCTGATTATAACGGTCATCGACATCTATGTCTGGTTTGTCATTGCCGGGGTGATTTTGAGCTGGCTGGTTACTTTCGATATCATCAACCTGCGCAACCGGTTCGTCTACATAGTCTATGACGTGCTCCATCGCATCACCGAGCCGGCGCTCAAGCGCGTTCGGCGCTTCATGCCCAGAATGCAGATCGATTTTTCACCGATCGTTCTGATCGTGGGGCTTTATTTCATTCGTTATTCGGTCCTGTGGCTTTACGTGAAGATGGCCGCCTGATTCCGGCCACGTGGCGAATACCCCATTCAGCAAAACCGCGGATGGCGCATTGGTCGCCGTTCGCCTGACACCCAAATCCACGGCGAACAGGATTCGGGGCATCGTGCGCGAGGCCGACGGTTCCACGACCCTCAAGGCGACCGTTACCGCCGTTCCCGAAGCCGGCAAGGCCAATACAGCCTTGCTGAAGCTGCTCGCAAAGACGTGGAAACTACCAAAAACGTCGCTTTCGGTTGCCTCCGGCGCCACCGCGCGCCATAAGGTCGTGCACATCGCGGGCGACCCCGCGGCGCTGTATAAAATGCTGGTGGAGTGGGGGAGGACCATCGTATGAGCGAGACCGCGAATGATCCGAAAATCATCGACGGCAAGGCCTTCGCGGCGGCCTTGCGGGCGCGCATCGCCGAGACCGTCGCCGGGCTGAAACAGCAGCATGGCCTGACCCCCGGGCTGGCGGTGGTGCTGGTCGGCGAGGACCCGGCCAGCCAGGTCTATGTGCGGTCCAAGGGCAAGCAGACGCAAGAGACCGGCATGAACAGCTTCGAGCACAAGCTGCCGGCCGAAACAAGCCAGGACGAATTGCTGGCCCTGATCGAGACATTGAACGGCGATCCGGCGGTCAATGGCATCCTTGTCCAGCTGCCGCTGCCCGATCAGATCGACGAACAGTCGGTCATCGACGCCATCGATCCGGCCAAGGATGTCGACGGTTTCCATGTCATCAATGCGGGCCGGCTGGCGACGGGCGGCAAGGCCATGGTGCCCTGTACGCCGCTCGGCTGCCTGATGCTGCTGCAGGACCGGCTGGGCGACCTGTCCGGCATGGAGGCCGTAATCGTGGGGCGTTCCAATATCGTCGGCAAGCCGATGGCCCAGCTCCTCCTGGGCGCGAACTGCACGGTAACGGTCGCTCATTCGCGCACCCGCGACCTGGCGGACGTGTGCCGCCGCGCCGATATCCTGGTCGCCGCCGTCGGCCGGCCGAAAATGATCAAGGGCGACTGGATCAAGCCGGGTGCTACGGTCATCGACGTCGGCATCAACCGGATCGATGCCGGCGGCGGCAGGCCGAAACTGGTGGGCGACGTGGATTTCGCG
>CAXMQC010000045.1:0-3072 GCA_964195285.1 Akkermansiaceae bacterium | reverse complement strand
TGAAACCCTGCGGGGACAACGGCGGATCAAAGGGACAGCGAATGGCTTTATTCGATTGGAAAAAAATGGACCGCCTGCCGCGCGGCCTGGCCCCCGAAGCGGTGCTCAAACGCCGGTTCGGCGATTGGGTGGCGCGGCCATGGCTGGACCGCGCCGCCTTCAGCAGCCTCGGCTGGTTCTTTCCGTTGAGCCGGTTATGGGCCGCGGCCAATGTCGCCGAAGGCGATCCGGACAAATTCGCCGCTGCAGTCCCCTTTGACGGGGGCGATGGGCCGGACGGCTGGCTGCTGGACCAGGCCCTGCAGGGCGTGCAGGGCGCGCAGCGGCGCTACAAGCGCATCGAGGACGAATGGCAGCGAATCTGTTTTACCGGGTCGGTCCGCGCCCCCAGCCGCATCGTCGAGGCGGAACTGGAACGTCGCACCGCCGGGCGTATCTGGATGGCGACCCGGGGGCTGATGGCGCCCCTGTTGTCGACAGACGGTGTTCCCGCTGTGCATTGGCAAATACCGCTGCCGGACGATTTGCTGGCGGAACTTGCACCCATGATGGCCGACCCCGCCGCCTTCTATGCGCCGCCGGACCCGCTGCCCGCGATCGAGCAGTCGCACAAGGCGCCGGGCCCCGAGGGGGTCGAATACTGGCTGCGCTTTCCGTCCAAGGGCGGTGAGACTGCCTGGGCCAAGGTCTATGAGCCCGAGGAGCCGGCCGAACGCCTGCCGACCGCGATTCTGTGTCACGGGCTCTGCGTCGAACAGGAATTGTGGGGAACCACGGCCGGCATTCCGCACGCCCTGATCCGCCAGGGTGTCCGGGTGATCGCGCCCGAGGCGCCCTGGCACGGCCGGCGCATGCTGCCCGGCCGTTATGGCGGCGAACCGCTGATCGCCACCGCGCCGCGCGGCGGCCCGGATCTGTTCCGAGCCGCCCTGTCGGAGATTGCCACGCTGACCGGCTGGGCGCGCGGCCAGGGCAGTCATATCGTGGCCATCGGCGGCACCAGCCTGGGTGCGCTGACGACGCAGATGGCCGCGACCCAGGCGAAGGCCTGGCCAACGGCGCTGCGCCCCGATTTCCTGCTGCTGGTCACGACCAGCGGCAGTATGCGGCAGGTCGCGGTCGACGGCGAGCTCGGCGAGACCTTCGGGCTCGACAAGGCGCTGGGAGAGGCCGGTTGGACCGACGAGACGCTGCAGGCGTTGAGCCCGCTGACCGACCCCGACGACGACCCCGTCATGGCCCCGGACCGCATCGTCATGGTGCTGGGCCGCGAGGACAGCGTCACCGCCTTCGACGAGGGCCGCGACCTGGCGGAACGCTGGCGTGTGCCGGCGGAAAACCTCTACATCCGCGACCAGGGCCATTTCTCCGCCGCCGTCGGCGTCATCCACGACGACGCCCCGGTGCAACAGTTATATGATATGATTAAGAGGGCTGGGTAAGAGATGTGGGGTGCCAGATAAATTTCGACGGAGTCGTTCGATGAGAACCTGGGCGCAAAAGCTCCTTGATCTGTGGAGCGAACTCGGACCCTGGAACCAATATGGTATTACGATCGTGGCCGCCCTGCTCCTGCTCTGGTTGGGCCTGGAAGTATTCACGCTCTAGAGGATTAAATTCAGAAAGCGCGTTAACCCGTTGCGTAAACGCGCGGCCGCCCTATATTCGCGGCCATGAGTATTGAATTGCCAGATCTGCCGACCGGTTCCCGCATCGTCGTGGCGATGTCGGGCGGCGTCGATTCCTCGGTTACCGCCGCGCTGTTGGCCGAGGCGGGTTACGACGCCGTCGGCGTGACGCTGCAGCTGTACGACCATGGCGTTGCGGTGGGTAAAAAGGGCGCCTGTTGCGCCGGTCAGGATATCCATGACGCGCGCAATGTCGCCGACAGCCTCGGCATCCCCCACTACGTGCTCGATTATGAAAGCCGTTTCCGCGACGCGGTGATCGAGGATTTCGCCGACTCCTATGCCCGCGGCGAAACGCCGATCCCCTGCGTGCGCTGCAACCAGACCGTCAAGTTCCGCGATCTGTTGGCCACCGCGCGCGATCTGGGCGCCGCCGCCATGGCGACCGGTCACTATGTGCGGCGCGCGATGGGCCCGGGCGGGCCGGAACTGCGCCGCGCCGTGGATCCGGCGAAGGATCAGAGCTACTTCCTGTTCGCCACCACCGCCGAACAGCTCGACTTCCTGCGCTTTCCGCTGGGTGGGCTGGACAAGGCGGAAACCCGCGCGCTGGCCAAGCGTTTCGCCCTGCCGGTCGCCGACAAGCCGGACAGCCAGGATATCTGCTTCGTACCCGAGGGCGGCTACGCGCGGATCGTCGAAAAACTGCGCCCCGAGGCCGCCGAACCGGGCGAGATCGTCGACCTCGACGGCCGCGTGATGGGCCGCCACGAGGGCATCATCGGCTATACAATCGGCCAGCGGAAGGGGCTGGGCATTGGCGGGCGCAAGGACTCCACCGACCCGCTTTATGTGGTGCGCCTCGAACCGGAGACGCGGCGCGTGGTCATCGGCCCGCGCGACGCACTGGCTTGTGGAACGGTCCGGTTAGGCGCGCTCAATTGGCTCGGCGGCGAGCCGATCGCGGCCGACGGCATGGCGGTCCAGGTCAAGCTGCGCTCGACCATGGAGGCCGTGCCGGCGACCCTCTACGCGGCAGCCGATGGCGCCGAGGCAGTGCTGGACGACCCGGCCCACGGGGTCTCGCCCGGTCAGGCCTGCGTGCTCTATGATGGCGAGCGCGTGCTCGGCGGCGGCTGGATACGGCGCGAGGCCGGCAGCGCGGCGGCCTAACTCTTTCCCTCCAGCCTTTCCACATAGGCCTTGGCGGCCGTCGTATCGTAGCCAAAATAATGCCGCGCCAGCTTGGTGGCGGTGATGGTATCGCCTTGCGCCAGGTATTCGCGAATACGCGCCTCCTGGGCCACAACGTCGGTCAGGGTCTCGTCGCTGGCCAACACCTCCGCGACGTCCGGGGAGGCGGGATAGTTCGACCCCAGCAGGTCCAGTGTCTGGCGCAGGCCCGGCGTCACGGCGGTACGCGGCGAACGCCACTCGATCCGGA
>CAXMQC010000044.1:0-2628 GCA_964195285.1 Akkermansiaceae bacterium | reverse complement strand
GTGACGCCGGACAAATCGGTCGCGATCGTCGCCAATATCGATTACGGCCAACCCTGGCGGCGCGGTTACGGCGATACGATTACCTATACGGACTGGCAGCGCGACAATTACTTCCGCGCGGTCAAACAGGAGGTCGGCGCCGCGACCCGGGTCGGCGTCGAATGCGATCATATGAATCCGGACACGCATGGCAAGCTGGGCGCCGCACTGCCCGGCGCCGAGATCGTCGATGTCGGCCAGGCGACGATGCGCCTGCGCATGATCAAGACGGCCGAGGAACTAGCGGTCATCCGAAACGGCGCGCGGGTCGCCGATATCGGCGGCGCGGCCTGCGTCGAGGCGATTGCCGAGGGCGCGCCCGAGCATGAGGTCGCGCTGCATTCCACGCGGGCCATGGTGCGTGAAATCGCCAGGACCTATCCGCAGTCCGACCTCATGGATAGCTGGAGCTGGTTTCAATCCGGCCTGAATACCGACGGCGCGCATAACCCGGTGACCACGCGGAAGATCGAAAAAGGCGATATCCTCAGTCTCAATTGCTTCCCGATGATCTCGGGTTATTACACGGCGCTGGAACGCACATTGTTCTTCGACCATGCCGACGACCGGTCGCTCGAACTCTGGGCGGTCAATGTGGCGGTTCACCGCCGCGGGCTGGAACTGATCCGCCCCGGCGCGGTCTGCCGCGACATCGCCGCCGAGCTGAACGAGATCTATGCCGAGCATGATTTGCTGCGCTACCGGACCTTCGGCTATGGCCATTCCTTCGGCACGCTGAGCCATTATTACGGCCGCGAGGCCGGGCTGGAACTGCGCGAGGATATCGACACCGTGCTGGCGCCCGGCATGGTGGTCTCGATGGAGCCGATGATCACCCTGCCCGAGGGCGAAGCGGGGGCCGGCGGCTACCGCGAACACGACATCCTGATCGTCGGCCGGGCCGGCGCCGAGAACATCACGAAGTTCCCCTTCGGCCCGGACCATAACATCGTGCGGAAATAGACGCGGTCACCGTGCGAAGCGCGCCTGACGAGCGGACAAGGGATCCCTGTCAATTGAGTCCTTATCAACGAGACTTGGTATTACCGGCCCAACACCGGGAAAGGATAAGCGGTTGATCACCATGGAAACGAAGTCGACTTCCAGGACCCCCGACCTGTTTTCTTACCTGCGCGATGCCTGCGCCGATGAATGGCGAGCCTACACCGATCACGCCTTCGTTCGGGGGCTGGCCGATGGCACCCTGCCGGAAGCCTGTTTCCGCCACTACCTGGGACAGGACTACCTATTCCTGATCCATTTTGCCCGCGCCTACGCGCTCGCCGCCTACAAGGCCGACAACCTTGGCGACATTCGTCAGGCCGCGGCGGGTTTGTCCGCGATCATCGACGTGGAGATGGCCCTGCACGTGGAATTCTGTACCGGTTGGGGGCTTGACGAGGACGAGATGGCCGCTCTTCCGGAGGCCGAGGAAACCATGGCCTATACTCGATACGTTCTGGAGAAAGGGGTGCAAGGTGATCTCCTCGACCTCCACGTGGCGCTCGCGCCGTGCATTCTCGGTTACGCGGAAATAGGTCGAGCGCTGGCGGAAGACCCTCCGGCCCACGTGGCGGCCAACGCCTACGCGCCTTGGATCGACATGTATGCGTCGGACGAATACCAGGCCGTGGCCGCCGACGAGCAGGCCACCATGAACCGGCTGATGGCCGAACGCGGCGGTCCCGGGCGATTGCCGGGCCTGACCGAAACATTTCGCCAGGCGACGCGGCTCGAAGCCGCATTCTGGGAAATGGGAATGCAGGCCGTCGACAGTAGCTGACCAATGCGCTCAATGGCGTTGCCGTTGCGGTCGAACGAAACAGATGTTTGACAATCGAGAAAGGTCGTGAGGATGGCGATTCCACCGCGCGATTCGGGCAAGGGGCCACCTCGTGTCGATGTCGCGCTGTTACGACGCTTTTCAGAAGAGACGATCGCCCACTATGATCGATCGGCTGAGGAATATTGGGACGGCACCCAGGATCACGACGTGAGCCAAAACTATAGCGCGCTCTCGGAAGCGATCGAGGGCGAGCCACCCTATGCCATCCTCGACTTGGGTTGTGGGCCCGGACGAGACTTGCGTTATTTTCGGCTGTTGGGCCATGACGCCACGGGCCTCGACGGATCGATGAAATTCGTCGCCATGGCGCGCCGTTATTCCGGGTGCGATGTGCTGCACCAGAATTTTCTCGCGATGAATTTGCCGGTGAACCGCTTCGACGGCATTTTCGCAAATGCGTCGTTGTTCCACGTGCCAAGCCAGGAGTTGCCCCGTGTGTTAGCGGAACTCGCCGAATCCCTGAAGCCCCGGGGCGCCCTGTTCTGCTCGAACCCGAGAGGAAACAACGAAGAAGGCGTCAGCGGCGACCGCTACAGCTGTTTCTTTGATCTTACAACCTGGCGCGATTTCGTCACTGCCGCCGGGTTCATGGAGGTAAGGCATTACTACCGCCCGCCCGGACTTCCGCGCCACAAGCAAATGTGGCTCGCGACCGTCTTGCGCAAAGGCTGATACCAATGCTCACTCTTCAAACACGCTGTCGGCGGGTATGGCTCCGGAACCGAGATCGGCGTTGTAGCGGA
>CAXMQC010000043.1:0-1953 GCA_964195285.1 Akkermansiaceae bacterium | reverse complement strand
ATAATGGATATCGATGGCCAGGAACTATTGCGCTACCGGCCGTTTCCCATCGACGTCGCGCTCATCAAGGGTTCCTTCGCCGACGGCGACGGCAACATCAGTCTCGACGAGGAGCCGGCCAACGTGGACATCTATGCGATGGCCGCCGCCGCTCACAATTCTGGCGGCACGGTTATCGTGCAGGTGCGCCAGCGGGTCGACAGCGGGGCGCTGCCGGCGCGCGCCGTCCGCGTGCCGGGTGCTCTTGTGGATGCCATCGTGGTCGACCCGGATCAACGCCAGGGTTATGACCTTGTTTACGACCCGGCGATTTCCGGCGAAAAAACAGTTGCCGAGCCGGTGCCGCCGATGCCGGATTTTTCCATCAGGCAGATCATTGCCCGCCGCGCCCATGAAGAATTGCGGGAGGGCGCCGTCGTCAATTATGGCTTCGGCATCCCCGACGAAGTGGCGAGCATTGTCGCGGCGCGGGACGAGCGGCGCCTCTATTGTCAAACCATCGAGCACGGCACCTACGGGGGTACGCTGTTGACCGGCAACCTGTTCGGTTATGCGCGCAACCCCACCTGCATGATCGATGGACCATCACAGTTTGATTTTTACTCCGGCGGCGGGCTGGATATAGCGTTTCTTGGATTTGGCGAAGTCGATGCCGAAGGCAATGTCAACGTGTCTCGGCTTGGCGGGCTAACCGTCGGGCCGGGCGGGTTTATCGACATCGCTCAAAATGCCCGCAAGGTCGTCTTTTGCGGTACGTTCGATGCCAAGGGCGCCAACATCAGGTCGGGTGATGGCGCACTCGAGATTTCGCGGCCAGGGGAGGTTCGGAAATTCGTACAAACCGTGGACCAGATTACCTTCTCGGGCCGGCGCTCGATCGCGCAAGGCCAGGAGATACTCTATGTTACGGAACGGGCGGTGTTTCGCTTGCGCCCAGAAGGCATTGAAATGACCGAAATCGCTCCCGGCGTGGATCTCGAAAGTCACGTGCTGCAATCCATGCAATTCACCCCGATTATCAACCGCCAGCCGGCGCTTATGAAGTCCGCGCATTTTACGGATCAGGGCAAATGAATACCGCACGCCTTGCCGTTATTGGCGCCGGTTTCATCGGCCGCCGACATATCGAAACGATCGCAGCTGTGGAGGCAGCCGAACTGGTCGCGATTTCCGATACAGAGACTGCGGCCGGCGCTGTTGCGACGGCCCATGGTGTACCCTTTTTCGACGACTACATGGCCATGTTGGCCTCGGAGTCGCCGGACGGGGTGATCGTCGCAACGCCAACCAGTCTTCACGCCGGAATTACACTGGATGTGCTAAGCGCCGGCGCCCATGTCCTGATCGAGAAACCGATCGCCGCGGACCTGCAAGAGTCGCAACAAATCATTGCCCAAGCCAAGGCCTCTCGCCGTCATGTACTAGTTGGCCATCACCGCCGCTATTATCCATTGGTCGACAAGGCGCGGGCAATTATTCGCGGCGGCGAGATTGGTCGACTGGTGGCGATGAACGGCCAGTGGACGGCGTTGAAGCCCGATTCCTATTTTGAACCAGAATGGCGCAAAGTACGGAAGGCCGGACCGGTTCTGACCAACCTGATCCATGAGATAGACTTGCTGCGCTATATATGTGGCGAAATCGCCAGCGTTACAGCCGAGACGAGCAGTTTGATCCGCGGACATGAAGCCGAGGAAACCGCCGCGATCCTGCTGAGCTTTGAGAACGGCGCGCTCGGAACATTCCTGCTTTCCGACGCGGCACCGTCGCCTTGGACCTGGGAATTCGCGACGGGCGAGAATCCGGCGTTCCCGCAACATCATCAAAATGCGTGTCGGTTCATGGGTGCCGAGGCGGCGCTTGAATTTCCAAATCTGAAACTCTGGCGCTACGACGAAGGCGAGCGGGGCTGGAACTTCGTTATGAAGCCGCAAGACATACATTTGTCGCTGG
>CAXMQC010000042.1:0-2887 GCA_964195285.1 Akkermansiaceae bacterium | reverse complement strand
CGACCGCGGCGGCGCGAAAGGTGTCACCGGCCGCCAGCATCACCGACTTGCCCTGGTCGCGATATTGCCGGGCCATCTTGCCGATGGTCGTGGTCTTGCCGCTGCCGTTGACGCCGACGATCAGCACCACATGGGGGCGGTGCGCCCAATCGAGAACAAGCGGTTGCGCAACCGGCTCCAGCATCGCTGCGATGTCGACGGCCAGCGCCTCGCGCAGCTCGTCGCCGGTCACGGTCTTGTCGAAACGCTCCTTGGCCAGACCCGCCGCCAGTTTCGCCGCGGGCGCCGGGCCCAGATCGGCGGTGATCAGCAGCTCTTCGATCTCCTCGATCAGCGCATCGTCCAGCTTGCGCCCGGCCAGCGCCGACAGCCCGGCGGCGATCTTGCCGGAGGATTTCGAAAGCCCGGCCTTGAGCCGCGCGAACCAGCCCTGTTTCTGTTCCGCGGTGTCGCTCATGCAGCCCGTCTTACCGCCTTGCCGACAAGTTTCAGGCCGTCGCGACGGTCGATGCGGGTGCGGACGAGCGCGCCCTCGGGCGCCGGTTCCGACAATTGCACCGGGGCGAAATGTTCGCTGTAGCCGCGGTCGTCGCGCTCTACCAGCACCGTTGTATGCCGCCCGGCCTGGGTGTCGAGGAACCGCTCGGCGGCCTTTTCACCGGCGGTGCGCAGCCGGGCCGCGCGTTGCTTGCGAACCGCCGAGGGAATTTGCGGCATGCGCGCCGCCGGCGTGCCCTCGCGCGCGGAATAGGGGAAGACATGCAGCCAGCTCAGGTCGCATTCCTCGATCAGGTCCAGGCTGCGCTGGAACATCCCGTCGGTCTCGGTGGGAAAGCCTGCGATCAGGTCGGCGCCGAAGGCGATGCCGGGACGCAGCGCGCGGGCACGGCGACAGAATTCGATGGCGTCGGCGCGGCTGTGCCGGCGCTTCATGCGCTTCAGGATCATATCGTCGCCGGCCTGCAACGACAGATGCAGATGCGGCATCAACCGTTGTTCCTCGGCAATCAGGCGCATCAGGTCTTCATCGTCGGCGACCTCGACGCAATCGAGTGAGGTCAACCGCAGGCGCGGCAGTTCGGGAACCTGGACCAGCAGGCGCCGCGCCATCTGGCCCAGCCGCGGCCGGCCGGGCAGGTCGGCGCCATAGCCGGTGATATCGACGCCGGTCAGGACGACTTCCTTGTATCCAGCGTCTACCAGGCGGCGGGTCTGGTCGACGATCGTCCCGATCGGGGCCGACCGGTTGTTACCGCGCCCATAGGGTATGATGCAAAAAGTGCAACGATGATCGCAACCTTGCTGGACCTGCACGAAGGCGCGGGCGCGGCCCTCGAAGCCCGCCACCAGATGCGGCGCGGTTTCGCGCACCGTCATGATGTCGTCGACCGCGATGGCCGTGTTGGCCCCGGGCAGGAAACTTTCGGCCCGCAATTTTTCCTCATTGCCGAGCACCCGGTCAACCTCGGGCATCGCGGCATAGCGGTCCGGGTCGATCTGCGCCGCGCAGCCGGTAACGATTATCGGGGCATCCGGATGCTCGCGCCGCGCCCGGCGGATCGCCTGGCGGGCCTGGCGTTCGGCCTCGGCGGTGACCGCGCAGGTGTTGACGATGACCACATCCTCCAGCCCGCCCGCGCGGGCATGGTCGCGCATCACCTCGGACTCGAAGGCGTTGAGGCGGCAGCCGAAGGTGAGAATGCGGGGTTCGATGGTCATGCGGCACCCTGACCATTCAAAATGCCGGTGAAGCTGGTGGCGACCGGTCCGGTCAGCAGGACATGACCGTCCTCGCGCCATTCGGCGGTCAGCGAGCCGCCATCCATGATCAACTCGACCTTGCGATCGGCCAGATCCCGGCGGGCCGCCGCGACCGCGGTGGCGCAAGCGCCGGAACCGCAGGCCAGCGTGATGCCCGCCCCGCGCTCCCACACGCGCAGGCGGATGCGCCCGCGGTCGATGACGGTCGCTACCTCGACATTGGTCCGGTCCGGGAACAGCGGATGATGTTCGATCTGCGGGCCGAACGTGGCGAGTTCGATATCCTCGGCGTCCTCGACGAGGAAAACGCAATGCGGGTTGCCCATGTTGACGGCGGCCGGATCTTCCAGCGGGCCCAGCGCGATGTCGAGGTGAAGGGTGTTGCATTCCTCGGCCAACGGAATGTCACGCCAGTCCAGGCGGGCGGGGCCCATATCGACGGTGAACCCGCCCTGCCCCGCCGGCGTTGCCTCGAGCCGGCCGGCCAGCGTTTCCATGACCAGCCGATCGGCCCCGGTTTCGCCCATAAGCACCGAGGCCACGCAGCGCGTGCCGTTGCCGCAGGCGCCGGATTCGCTGCCGTCGGAGTTCAGGAAGCGCAACCGCACATCGGCGCCCGCCATGTCGGTTGGTTGGATCAGGATGAGCTGGTCGCAGCCGACCCCGCGGCGGCGGTCGGCGATCGCACGCGCGGCGTCCGCGTCCGGGGCAACATCCCCGGCGCGTAGATCGAGAACGACAAAGTCGTTACCCAGCCCATGCATCTTGATGAACGGAATCATCCTGTCGACCCTCCGGCGGTCTCCGCCTTATATGGCGAGGGTCACGGTCAAGTCCACCGGTTTCAAGAACCCGGCAGTGGTCCAAACCCGAGGCGGCGGAAATTTTATCAGGAATCCTCTTCGTCGGCGATCGAGCGTACGAGGCGCAGGAACTTGCTGCGCACATCCCGGGTAACCCGATGGTATGAGGCCAGCAGCGCCTTGACTTCCTGCTGGTTCGCGGTGCCTTCGGTGGAATCCGTCGCCGCGTCGAAATCCGACATTTCGCCGTCCACACCTTCAAAAAACCAGGCGACGGGAACCCCCATCGCCAGGGCGATTTCGTAAAGGCGGCCGCCGCTGAC
>CAXMQC010000041.1:0-2355 GCA_964195285.1 Akkermansiaceae bacterium | reverse complement strand
CCTTCGATTCCGGGTCGGTGCGCACCAGCAGGGTCATGATATCGCTGCGCGCCGCATGGGTGATCCAGGTCTTCGCTCCGGTGACGCGGTAGACATCGCCGTTGCGCGTCGCGCGGGCCTTCAGCGCGCCGAGATCCGATCCCGTGCCCGGCTCGGTAAAGACGGCGGTCGGCAGGATTTCGCCCGACGCGATCAGCGGCAGCCATTTTTCCTTCTGCGTCGCGGTGCCGCCCAGCCTAATCAGCTCGGCCGCTATTTCCGAGCGGGTGCCCAGCGAGCCGACACCGATATAGCCGCGCGCCAGTTCTTCCGTCACCACGCACATGGCGGCCTTGCCCATGCCCAGCCCGCCGAATTTCTCCGGCACGGTCAGGCCGAACACGCCGAGCTCGGACAGCTGCTCGACGACTTCGATGGGGATCAATACATCCTGTTTGTGCCATTCGTGGCAGTGCGGGGCGACCTGCTCGTCGGCGAAGCGGCGGAATTGCTCGCGCACCATCTCCAGCGTCTCGTCGCCCAGCGCGGCCTCGCCAAAATGCCCGTCGGCGATCAGTTCGGCAATGCGCTGGCGCTTGGCGGCCGTATTGCCTTCGGCGACGATGTCCGCGGTCGCCGTGCGGAAAGCCTCGATGGCATCCCCGGCCACGCCCATGTCGGCCGGCCGAACGACCTCGACCTGGCTCAGCGCGATGCCGCCGGCCAGCTGCGCGCAATATTCCGCGAAGGCGCAGTGCAGCATCAAGGATTCCAGTTCACCGAAGGTCCCGGCGTCACGGCAGCGTTCGGCCCAGCCCAGCATCTGGCGCAGCGCCTCGACATAGGTCGCCGCCCAGGCAAACCCGTGCGCCGCAAACTGCTCTTGCTCCAGTGCCGCCGCGTCGACCCGCCCGTCGCGCACTATAAGCCCCGAAACCCCGGCCCGCGCGGTATCGAGCAGGGTCTCGGCGGCGGCGAGGGCGGATGCGCAGGCAGGCAGCAGCGTCTTTGGTTCCATCACGTTGGGACTCACCCCTCCACAACGTCCTCGAAGGTCCGCAGGCCCGGGCGTTTGGCCTGGACCAGCACCGCCATGTTGCCGGGTTTGTGTTTGTTGGCGTGCATCTTGGCGTGGGCGCGGGGGATGTCGTCCCACGAGAAGACCTCCGACATGCAGGGGTCGATGCGCCGTTCGACCATCAGCGTATTGGCTTGGGCAGCCTGTTTCAAATTGGCGAAATGGCTGCCCTGGATGCGTTTCTGGCGCATCCACACGAAGCGCGCGTCCATCGTCAGGTTATAGCCGGTGGTACCGGCGCAGAACACCACCATGCCGCCGCGCTTGACGATGAAGCACGAGACCGGGAAGGTCGCCTCGCCGGGATGTTCGAACACGAAATCGACATCCTTGCCCTTGCCGGTAAAATCCCAGATCGCCTTACCGAACTTGCGGCACGCCTTCATGTAATCGCCGAAACCATCCGAACCGACATCGGGCAGCCGGCCCCAGCAGTCGAAATCCTTGCGGTTGATGACGCCGCGCGCGCCCATCTGCATGACGAAGTCGCGCTTGGTCTCGTCGGAAATCACGCCGATCGCGTTGGCGCCGGCGGTGGCGATCAACTGGGTCGCCATTGAACCGAGCCCGCCCGACGCGCCCCAGACCAGCACGTTGTGGCCGGGCCGCAGGATATGCGGACGATGGCCGAACAGCATGCGATAGGCGGTCGCCAGGGTCAGGATATAACAGCCGCTTTCCTCCCAGGTCAGATGTTTGGGGCGCGGCATCAACTGCTGCGCCTGGACCCGGGTGAACTGGGCGAACGAGCCGTCCGGCGTCTCGTAGCCCCAGATACGCTGCGAGGGCGAATACATCGGGTCGCCGCCGTTGCATTCCTCGTCGTCGCCGTCATCCTGGTTGCAATGCACCACGACCTCGTCGCCGACCTTCCAGCGCTTGACCTTCGATCCCACCGCCCAGACGATGCCGGCGGCATCCGATCCCGCGATGTGATAGTCCGCCTTGTGCACGTCGAAGACCGAGATCGGCTCGCCCAGCGCGGCCCAGACGCCGTTGTAATTGACGCCGGCCGACATCACCATGACCAGCACTTCTTGGCTGTCGATCGCCGGGACATCGACGACTTCGACCTGCATCGCGTCCTCGGGCTCGCCATGGCGGTCGCGCCGAATGGCCCAGGCGTGCATCTGTTTCGGAACATGCCCCAGCAGCGGGATCTCGCCGATCTCATAGAGGTCCTTTTTCGGCAGGTTGGCGGTGATGTCGATCGCTTCGGTTGGTTCGTTCATCGGTCTGGTTCCGTGATGGTGCGCTATTCTGGAGTACAGGCTACAGGAGATTTTTGCGTTGCACAA
>CAXMQC010000040.1:0-4749 GCA_964195285.1 Akkermansiaceae bacterium | reverse complement strand
GACAAGGGAAACCGGCTTGCGGTGGCGCGCGGCGGCCCGCCGGGTGCGTTGCGGCCCTTGCTCGATGCGGCGGCATCGCGCCGTGGGCCACGCCTGCCCGGCGGGCCGCCGCACGCCATCAAATGTGTCATTATCAACGCTCCTTGGTATTAGTCAGTAGGTTGCGCGGCCGCCGGACAGGTCGAACACGGCCCCGGTGGTGAATGAATTGTCCTCCGACACCAGCCAGGCGACCATGGCGGCGGCCTCCTCGGCCTTCAGGAATCGGCTGGCTGGAATCTTGGACAGCACATAGTCGATATGGTCCTGGGTGATCTGGTCGAAGAGGCGCGTCTTCACGGCCGCCGGCGTGATGCAATTCACCGCGATATCATATTCGGCCAACTCCTTGCCCAGCGATTTGGTCAACGCGATAACGCCGGCCTTGGCGGCGCTGTAATGGGCGGCATTCGGATTGCCTTCCTTGCCGGCAATCGAGGCGACATTCACGATTCGCCCGTAGTTGCGTTCGATCATGCCGGGCGCCACCGCCCGGCAACAGTAGAACACGCCATTCAGGTCGATATCGATCACCTGCCGCCAGTCGTCGACCGGACATTCCCAGACCTTGCCGATCCCGCCGGCGATACCGGCGTTGGCGACCAGAATATCGATTGGCGCCAACGCCTTTTCGGTGTCCCGAACGGCCTGGTCTACGGTCGCCGGGTCGGTTACATCGACCACGACAGCATGGGCCTTGCCACGACTTGAAAGCTCGCCCGCCGTCCGTTCCACAAGCTCCCTGTCGCGGTCCCACAGGCATACGGCTGCGCCCGACTCCAGCAGGCGCTCGGCGATGGCGCGGCCGATACCCTGGGCGCCGCCGGTTATCGCCGCCGTGCGGCCCGTCAGATCGATCCTATTCATCATATTTCCTTCTTTTACAGGCCCATCGATCGTCCCGCGCGCCCACCGGCTCTAGCCTTATCATCATTCTATCGGACCCCTCAAGCGCAGGGCCGGGCATCAGTCGATCTGGCCCGTTGTGCGTTCGCGATACAACAGATAGAGGCCGCTGATCACGACCACGGCGGCGCCAAGGATTGTCCACTGGTCCGGCAGGTCGCTGAAGACGAAATATCCGAGACCAACCATCCAGATGATTTGGACGTAAACGAATGGCGCCAGGGTCGGGGCCGGCGCAAACCTGTGGGCGAGGATGAGGACAAAATGACCAATACCGCCCAGAATTCCGATCGCGATCATCACGCCAAGATTGACCCCTGCGGGCGTTTGCCAGTCGAACGGCACGAACGGCATCATGACCGCCGCCCCGACCAGGGCGGTATAGAACTGGGTGGTGACGTCGCGCTCCGAATGCGACAGCTTGCGGGTCGTAATCATATAGAGCGACGCGAAAACGGCGGCCCCGAACGACAAGAGGACCGCCCAGTGAATGAGCCCAAACCCCGGCCTGACGACGATGAGAACGCCGACAAAACCGGCGGCAATGGCGGTCCAGCGGCGCGGCCCGACCTGTTCCCCCAGCATCGGAACCGACAACGCGGCGACGATCAACGGCACGGTAAAGAAAATCGCCGCGGTCTCGGCAAGCTGCAGGTAGCGCAGGGCGACGAAGTTGCAGGCCGTGGCGGCGAACAGAAACAGCGAACGCATCAGCTGCAGCCCCAGACGATCGGTACGCCAGAAATCCCAGACACCCATCGGCGCAAACATCAGCAGTGCGACGACCAGGTGGCCGACGTAACGCGCCCAGATGATTTGGGGCGTCCCCATGCTCGCGGAAAGATACTTCGCGCAAGCATCGAGGCTGGCGAAAAACGCGAAGGCGATGATCATCAGTATGATTCCCTTGACCCGCGTTGACGCGTTGTTTGTTAGGAGTTGATCCATCTCGCCTGCATGATACCAAGGAGCGTTGATAAAGACCCAATTGACCGGTTTCCTTGACGGTCACAACGGAATATGCCCGATGGTTTCCGGAATTTCGACGCGCATCGGTCGATCTTCATTTGCCCGGGCCGTAAGCCCGGGGTTGCTGCTTTCGCCGGCATCACAGGCTTCACCCGCCGGCAAACCGTTTGGCGAAAAAATCTACCATTTCGGACACCATACGGTCGGCGTATCCGCTTGCGTCCGCCTGTTCCAGGGCCTGTAGGGTGCATTTCGACATGATTGAATCGGCCCCCGCTTCCTCGGCCATCGCCGTGTAGTAGCCGACGTCCTTCTTTGCGTTCCTGACCGCGAAGGCCAGCGCATCGGCTTGGCCATCGACCGCAAAGGCCTTGCCGAAATCCATCATGCCGGAATGAAGCGGGCCGGCCGACATCACGTCATAAAGCGCCTGCCGGTCGATGCCGGCGGTATCGGCCATCGCAAACGCTTCCGCCATCGCATTGGCGGTGGTCATCCCGTAGAAATTGTTGATCAGCTTGATCGTGTGCCCCGAGCCGAGCTTACCCAGATAAAACAGGTTTTCTCCCAAATCGCCGAGAACCGGTTCCACCTTGTTGAAAGCCGCCTCGTCGCCGGCGCACATGATGTTGAGCTTGCCCTCGGCGGCGTGGGCGGGCGTACGGCCAAGCGGCGCATCGAGATAGGCCGCACCGGCAGCTTCCACCGCCTTGCCGATCATACGGGTGGACGCCGGCAGCGAGGTGCCGAAATCAATCGCCACGGCGCCGCCTTTCAATCCGGCGATCACACCATCGTCGCCAAACATTCGCGCCTCAACGGATGCGGATGTATCGGCACAGAGCATGACAATGTCGCTTCGTTCCGCAAGTTCGCGCGATGTTTTTGCTTCAATCGCGCCGCGCGCGACTGCTTTTTCGACATTTTCCCGCGTGCGGTTGGCGATTACCGTAAACGGATAACCGAGATCCAACAGGCGCTCGCACATGGCCGAGCCCATCAGGCCCAGACCGATAAATCCGATGGCCGGTTTGTTCATTGTCTGATCCCCGTTCTGGGCTAGGATACCTTCGTAAAGGATGGCTTTTTTATGCGGGACTGGGTTTCGTAAATAGAGCGGTTGTTCTCCGGCTGCGGCTGCGGAATACGCACCGGCACGTTCTCAACCCGAGGTTCCAGCGTGGGTTTGCCGCAAAGCATCCGCGAATTGTATTCCTCGATATCGTCGAATTTTGTCATGCCCCCGGCAATCGGGAAGGCATCCGCTGCCATGATTTCGTATAACAGCAGCCGGCGATCGACACTCGATCTGTTTAATGCCGACCCATGGATCATGCGGCCATGATGTATCGAGATCGAACCGGCCGGACCTTTCAATTCCACCGCGTCGGCGATATCCAGCCCGCCGGCTTCGAGGTTCATGGCGCCGGCGAATACATCATCGACGTGATGATCGTAAATCGGTCCCTTGTGGCTGCCCGGGAACACCATCAGCGGCCCGTTTTCGCTGCCCATGTCGTCGATGATAACGCCAACCGCCAGCACATCGTCATTGGTGTGCGGATAGAACGCGAAATCCTGATGCCATTCTACCGCCGCGCCGTGGCCGGCCGATTTCATGTTGAGCTTGGTCGTTTGAATCCTCAGGTCGGGCCCGATGAGATCGCGCACCGGCGCAAGAATATGGTCGGAATACATCAGTGATTTCACGACCTCGCTGGTGGTATGCGGCAGCTTGATCCGGCGGACGCGGGGATTTTCCGGCGTGTGGCTGTCTTCCAGATCGATCCGGTCGTTCGATTTCTCCATGCCGCGGGCTTCCTCCTCGAAGCGCGCGATCTCGGACCGGATGGCGGCGATAATGTCGTCCGGTATCCGTTTTTCCAGCACCAAATAGCCCTGTGTTCGGTAAAGGGCGATCTGGTCCTCGCCCAACACTTCGCGATTTGTCATGTTTTTTCTTCCCGTTCGCTCGCCACTTTGTAACGGCCTGGCCATCGCGCCCACACCCCGAACGCCTTCGACCTCACGGCCGGCCTCGCATTGCTCCCAACGCACATCAGGGTTAGTCCGCCTGCCAGCGGTGAATCTCGATATGCGGCGAAGCCGCAAGCCGTGTACGTGCGTCGATCCACATATCGCGCCAGGTTTTCCAGGATTTCAGTTGGCTTTCCGGATTGGCCCGGCTGCGCGCCACGAAATCAGGGAAATGCGCCCTGCCAGTGGGTTGGCCCCGCCGATTATAGCGCAGGTCGAACGACCAGCGGAATTCGGAAGTGCGGTTGACCAGCGAGGCATGTGGCGTCAGCGGATGAAAGATTAACACTCCGCCACTATCGACCGGCAGCGGGACAGCCTTGGTTTCGTCCACCAGCCCATCGGCGATCGTGGTCTGCGTCTTGGGGCTATGAGGTTTCAACCCGGCCCGATGAGCGCCGGGGACGACCTTCAGGCAGCCATTTTCCGCCGTGGCGTCGGAGATCGCGCACCAAATGGTGACCATCGCCGTATGGTCGGCTTCCGGATGGGTCACGCCGCGATCCTGGTGCCAGTCCGTCGCGGTAATATGGGCGCGAATTTCATCGGTATGCAGATCCGTGGCCGGCGGCTTGATTCGAATATGCTGGATCGGGTTGGAGGTGATCTCCGGTCCGATCAAATCCTCGACCAGATCGATGAGGCGCGGATTGGTGACGAGCCCGAACACGGCAGGGCCGAAATGAAACGGTGTGTCGGGGTGAATTCGATCGCCGGGCAGCGAAATGTCCATCGGCTGGAACCAGTCGCAACCGGCCTTGTATGCTTCCAGTAATTTGCCCTCGAAATCGAGCTCTT
>CAXMQC010000039.1:0-2061 GCA_964195285.1 Akkermansiaceae bacterium | reverse complement strand
AACCAGAAAATCCGGCTTGATCCGGCGCACATCCAGGGGCAGAGCGCCAAGCGACTGGGCAGTGTCGACCGCCAGCGCCGCACCGGCCTCGCGCAGGGCCGCGCCGATCCGCTCCAGGTCGATCAGGCCGCCGTCGGTCCAGTGGTTGTTGGGCAGGGCGGCGATGCAGACATCCTCGCCGATCCGGTCCAGGATGGCGGCCGTCCAGTCGTCGTCGGCCGGGCGCGGCACGGTGTCGATCCGCGCCCCGCTACGCTCCGCCAGCGCCCGCCAGGCGAATACATTCGAGGGAAACTGGTCGTCCAACAGCAGGATGCGGCTGCCGGCGGGGGCGTCGAGATTCCGTGCCGCGGAGGCAATCCCGTAACTGATCGACGGCACGATCGCGATCTCGTCCGGCGAGGCGTTGATCAGCCGCGCGAAAAGGGTGCGAGCCTCCTCGGCTCCCGAGTAGAAGTCAGGCGGCGCGATGGTCCAGGGATGGGCTTTGCGCCGGATACCGGCGTCACCGGCCTCGACCGCCGTTTTCATCAGCGGCGACATGTAGGCGCAATTCAGCCATGCGACATCGCCGGGAATATCGAAGAGTTCCCGCTGGCACGGAATCGGGGTGGTCATGGATGTCGATCAGTCTCGTTGTTTTGGCGGCAATCCGGGCACAGACCGGCAACTTCGACGGTCTGTCGCAACGCCTGGAAACCCAGGCGGGTGGCGCCGCGGCCGACCGCCGCGATGATCTCTTCATCCTGCAGTTCGACAGTCGCGCCACAGGCCTGACAGATCAGGAACTGTCCGGCATGGGGATGATCGGGCTGGACGCAGCCAATATAGGCGTTCAGCGACTCGATCCGGTGGATCAGGCCATGCGCATGCAAGAACTCCAGCGCCCGATAGACGGTAGGCGGGGCGGCCTTCCGGTTTTCCGCCCGCAACGCATCGAGTATGGCATAGGCGCCGGTCGGCTGATGGCTGTCCCAGATCAGTTCCAGCACCCGGCGCCTGAGCGCGGTCAGCTTTACGCCGCGGCGCGCGCACAATGCCGCCGCACCGTCGAGCGCCGTATCGATACAGTTCTGATGGTCGTGCGGTTCGACCGAGAAAGGAATAGCGTTGTCCATATCCTCTATATACCATCGGCGCGGCCGCTTGTCGCAGGGATTGGGCTAATACCAAGGAGCGTTGATAAAGATCCATTTGATGGGGCTTTATCAACGCTCCTTGGTATAATAGTTGGCTTGCAAGTCCGATTGCAATGGAACGGAATATTGCAGCCGGTCCAGATACAACTATCAGTGTTGTATATGGTTTACGGAAGTCCCTAAAAAAGACGATTTAACCCTGCCAATACTTTACAGTTATAGTTAACGTTAAGAAACAGCTAACTAATTTAAAAAATTATGGAATTTTAGTGTATCATGGACAGTTGTTAGTGTTATGGCACGATCCGCCCGGCGGGTTGTGTGGGGAAGTAACAGACCGGTATTTATATGGAACACGGCGGGCGCAAGCAGGCAGAGCAAGCCCCCGAAAATGGCGACGGTTATCGTCGAACCGGAGCGGCCAATTGGCTGTCATCTGACTCGGTTCGCAGATACCTCCAGATATTTGTAGGACTCGTCGCTGGATTCATTATCGGCACGATGGCCTTCCAGGGATGGTTGGACGATCGCCAGGCCGACAGGGTTGCTCGTGAGGCAATTGGCGATGCTCTTGATCAGGGCAGCGTGCCCTTGAATCTGCTCTTTTCCGAAACGGTCAACCGCCTGCTGGCGCTGGAGGCGGTCGCCGGCGACGCGCCGGGCAATGCGCTGCGGCTCGATCCAGGATACCGGCGCTATGATATGAGTGGCGCCTCGTTGAGCGGCGGCCCGGCGCTGCCCGCCATCACGGAAGCCGCGGCGGTGGCGACGGACACCGGTTTTCCCGCCCTGTCCATGCCGTTCACGTCCGGCGGGCTGTGGTACAGCGCAATCGTCAAGGATCGCCACGACGCCCAAGGGCAACGGGTCGGCTACGAGGGCATCCAGTTTCCGGTTTCCCGCATTCTGGACTGGTGGTCGC
>CAXMQC010000038.1:0-1857 GCA_964195285.1 Akkermansiaceae bacterium | reverse complement strand
TCATCGCCGAAGCCAAGGCCAGCGGATTCGTCGCCCGCCTGATCGAAAAACACGGCGTCAAAGGCAAGCTGCAAGTGGCGTCGGGCTCTTAAGTCGATACCGCCCTCGCCGCTGGTCATGACGACGATCTAGCGGCGGGGTTGAAAACAGGTGTGTCTTTCGAGAGACTGGGCCGCCGCGTCAGCATCATGGAGGGTCGAATGGCACAGGAATACGATCGCAGCGCCGAGGATGTCGCCAATATCGTCGCCCTCGAACATGTCAATCTGATGGTGCCCGACCAGCGGCTGGCGACGCTGTTCTACATCACCGGCATGGGTTTGACGCGCGATCCCTATCTGGTCACCGGGGTGACCAACATGTGGGTCAATGTCGGGCGCAGCCAGTTCCACCTGCCGACCGGGGGGACCCAGTTGCTACGCGGCCATGTCGGGCTGGTGCTGCCCGATCTCGACAGACTTGCCGGGATGCTGGAGGCGGTGCGCGGCGACCTGGCGGAGACCCATTTCGACTACAAGCCGCGTGACTCGTTTATCGATGTCACCTGCCCCTGGGGCAATTCTCTGCGCTGCCACGCGCCGGATCCGCGGTTCGGATCCATTATTCTCGGCATGCCATACATCGCATTCGATGTCCCGCCCGGCGCCGCCGGGGGCATCGCGCGGTTCTACCGGGAGATCATGAAGACGCGGGCGGCGACCGAGGTGTTCGACGGCGCGCCGGCGGCGCGGGTCTCGGTCGGCTATCATCAGGATCTGGTGTTTCGCGAGACCGAGGCGCCCTTGCCGGACTATGACGGGCACCATATCCAGCTCTATATTGCCGATTTCTCCGGGCCCCACGCGGCGCTTGGCGAACGCGGCCTGATCACCGAGGAAAGTAACCAGCACCAGTATCGCTTCACCGATATCACCGACCTCGACAGCGGCGAGCGGCTCTATACGCTCGAACACGAAATCCGCGCCATGAGCCATCCGCTGTTCGGGCGGCCGATGATCAATCGCAACGCGGCGCAGACCAATAACAGCTATGCCCCGGGCCACGACGCCCAGGCCTGGACGTCGAACGCGATACACAAATCGTAAATACGCCCCTGCGGCGGGCTTTTACGGGATATTTGTGAAAACGACCGGCCCTATCCGGCGCATTTGTACGCAACGCCGCGTGCCATGATTTTTGTCACCTGCGTGTTCATGTTTTCCACGACGACCGCGTCCGCCTGGTACCGCCGATAGGCGTCGGCCCGAAGATTGTCGCGGGCCTGGTCATGCCCGGCGTCGATGGTCGGCATGCTCCACAACGACACCTCGGTCGATACCGGGCCCAGCTGTGTACAGCCTTTGCCCAGGGTGGCCATCTGCTCGTGCAGCGTGACATTTTTTGCTTCCGGCGCACTCGTGGTCGAACAGCCTGCAACGGCGATCGCCGTGGCTATCAGGAACCATTTAGTCATTGCATCTAATCCTCTGGCGATGTCGGACTCAAGCCGGCATTGTTGCAGGATATGCTTTCTAAACTGTTGATAAATGCAGAATCCGGACAGCTCATGTGGCGTTGCACCATTAATCACCCCGGCAGGCCTGCCTTGCGCAGGCCTTCGACGAAGCGGTCCAGGCATCGCCAGTCATTCCGGTAGCCCTGCCTTCAGAAAGTCTGTCAAGGTTTGATCCAGGTGTTCCTTGCTGGTTAAAGGGAGGCGCGCCGTATAGGCTTTCATGGTGAAAAGGGGATTGATCCTCAGAACCTCCGCAGCTGCCGCACGGGCCTCCTCCTCCCGCCCCAGCATGGCATAGCTCGCGGCCATAAAAAGAGGGAAGGCAGGATAATTCGGGTTTCGTTCAGCCCCTCTCTTCAGGG
>CAXMQC010000037.1:0-4542 GCA_964195285.1 Akkermansiaceae bacterium | reverse complement strand
GCTCTGGATCACGTCCTTGCCGAAGGCCTCGTTCAACATCTTGCTTTTTTCCATCAGGCGCAGCGCATCCAGCAGGTTCAACGGCAGCCGTTTGACACCCTTCACCTTGTGGCCCTCTTCATACATGTTGATGTCCAGCCGCTCACCGGGGTCGCGGTCGTTGGCGGCGCCGTCGAGGCCCGCCGCCGCGACGCCGGCCTGCAGCAGATAGGGGTTGGCGGCGCCGTCCATCAGGCGCAGTTCGAACCGGCCCTCGTCGGGGATGCGGATCATATGGGAGCGATTGTTGCCCGAATAGGTCACCGTGTTGGGCGCCCAGGTCGCGCCCGAGGCGGTGACCGGCGCGTTGATGCGCTTGTAGCTGTTGACCGTCGGGTTGAACCAGGCGGTCAGCGAATCGGCGGAATGCATGATGCCGCCGAGGAATTTGTAGCCCAGCTTGGATACGCCCAACTCGCCCTTGGGGTCGTGGAACAGGTTTTTCTTGCCCGCCTTGTCCCAGACCGAAACGTGGGCATGGCAACCGTTCCCGGTCAGATGGTTGAATGGCTTGGGCATGAAGGTGGCGCGGTAGCCATGCTGTTCGGCCAGGGTCTTGGCCATGAATTTGAAGAAGACATGCCGGTCGGCGGTCTTCAGCGCGTCGTCGTAATGCCAGTTCATCTCGAACTGGCCGTTGGCGTCCTCATGGTCGTTCTGATAGTTGCCGAAATTCAGCGCCTGCATGCCGTCGGAAATGGCGCCGATCAGGTCCATCCGGCGCATCAGCGCACTCTGGTCGTAACAGGGCTTGGACTGGGTATCCATCGGGTCGGAGAGTTCCGTGCCGTCCGGGTTCAGCAGGAAGAACTCGCATTCCACACCGGTCTTGATGCGGTAGCCCTTCTTGCCGGCCTTGGCCAGCTGGCGTTTCAGCATGACGCGCGGCGAGGCCTCGACATGCTTGCCTTCCATCACCAGATCGCAGGCGACCCAGCCGATATCCGGCCGCCAGGGCAGTTGCATGAAGCTGTCTGGGTCCGCCATGCCCAACAGGTCGGGAAAGGCCGGTGTCATATCCAGCCAGGCCGCGAAACCGGCAAAACCGGCGCCGTCCTTCTGGATGGTTCCGACCGCCTTGGCCGGGACCATCTTGGCGCGCAGCACGCCGAACATGTCGACGAAGCTGAACATGACATATTTGATTTTCTTGTCGCTGACGATCTTGGCGAGATCCTTGGCCATGCACCTAACTCCCTGATCGAAGGCCCGTGCCCCGGGCCGTAATAATGACGCCCTGCCCCCTCGGCATCGTCGTCGCGGGGACGCTGAAAAACGATGAATTCGCGGCCGGAACCTTATCAGGGAAAAAACCGTCGATCAACTTGCACGAAAACCTTTTTCCTGACAGGAACGATCGAATAAAGGGGGCCAAGCGGATATTTTTGAACAATTGCGTGCCGACAACGGAAATGGCACCCTAAAATCCGATAGGCCCGCTGGCGGTCAGCCATCAGGGGCCGTTCGGAAAATATTCGCGCAATAAAACGGGACACGAGCACAAATGCAGCCAACAATATTTATTGCAACGCCACTGGAAGACGATCAGGTCGCCCGGATATCCGCGGCGGCGGAGGGTCGTGCAATTGTCGTGCACGAGCCCGATCTGCTTCCACCCGTTCGCTATGTTGCGGATCACAAAGGAAGCGGGGGCTTCGTCCGGACAGCGGAACAGCAGGCGCGCTGGAAGGCTCGTCTGGCCGCCGCGACATATTTATGGGACCTACCGCCACTCGACCGCCGGCCGACCTCCAGGATGGATTGGGCGCCGAAACTGCAATGGGTTCAGACGACGAGTTCCGGCGTCGGCCCGACCATCAAGGAAATGGGCCTGGCCGATAGCGACGTGATCATCTCGACGGCAAGGGGAATACATACAGAACCCCTGTCGGAGTTCGCCTTGTTGGCGATCCTGATGCACGTCAAGCGGCTCCAGCATTTGCAGTCCGAGCAGGCAGCCCATCGCTGGCAGCGTTATTGCGGCGAGTCGCTGGCGGGCAAGACAATCGCGATCGTCGGCGCGGGCGAAATCGGCCATCGGGTCGCGCAAGTCGGCAAGTTCATGGGCATGCGGGTTTTGGCCATGAGCCGCCGGCTGACCGAGAGCGAAGGCCATGCGCGCGGCTATGACGGCATATTCGACCGCACCCAGTTGGCCAGGGTTTTTGCCGAGGCCGACGCCGTGGTACTTGCCGTTCCACACACCTCCGAGACCGAGCGAATGATCGACGCGGAGATCCTTGCGGCGATGAAACCAGATGCAATACTGGTCAACATCGCGCGCGGACAGGTGGTAGACGAAATCGCACTGATCGATGCCCTGAAGGACAACCGGATTGGATTTGCCGCGCTTGACGTTGCGCAAACCGAACCGCTGCCGACCGATAGCCCGCTCTGGGATTTGCCCAACGTTCTCATCAGTCCGCACTCGGCCTCCACTGTTGCCGACGAAAACCGCAAGATAGCCGACATCTTTATTCATAATTTGACGTGCCTGCTGGACGACCAGCCGGGCAACATGAAAAACGTCTTCGACAAATCGCATCTCGATTGATCGCACGGTCTGTGTGCTCAACCGGTAACAATGTTTACGCTATCAGTAGTTTGCGCCATACTGCGGGATAACAACTAACCAAAGTCTTTGATCGGGAGGACACTTATGACGCGCTTTATCACACTTATTCGGATAGTTGCCGTTGGATTGGCGATCTCCATTGGCTTGGTTTCAGCATCGCAAGCCGCCGAAATCGTCTGGCGGATGGCCACCAAACAGCCCGCCGAGAGCAATGAAGGCAAGGCGTTTCAGCGTTTTGCCGACAAGGCTGCGGAATTTTCCAATGGCCGCCTTGAGGTCAAGGTTTTCCCCAATGAGCAATTGGGCAAGACGGAAGCCGTTCTGGAACAGATTCAGGCCGGAACCGTCCATCTGTATCCCGAGGGCTCGGCCTATCTGGCCAAATGGGTCGATGACGTCAAATATTCATCGGCGCCATTCATGTTCGAGAGCCGTGAGCACTGGGCGAATTTCATGACATCGGACCTGTTCAAGGGTTGGCTCAACGAAATCGAGGCCAAGGCTGGCGTCACGCTCCTGGGTGATCCGGCTGCCTATATGCGCGGGCCCTATCGGGTGATGGTGACAAAAAAACCATGGTCGTCGCTGAATGAAATGCAGGATGTCAAACTGCGCATGCACCCCAACCAGCTTGCCGCGGATGTCTGGACGCATCTGGGCGCGGAAGTTCGCACGCTGGGCTGGACGGAAGTATACAGTTCCATCAAGCAGGGCATCGTCGAAGCAGTGAATTCGCCGGTTGGCCTCGTGGAATCGATGAAGTTCTACGAAGTCGCGCCGCATATCATCAGGCACAACGAATATCCGCAAGGGATTGGCTTCATTATGAACGCCAAGGCATACAACGATCTGCCTGACGACCTGAAAGATGCCGTCAACCGCGCCTATGCGGCAGGCGGCGCCTATTCGGTTGAACTGTCGGAAGCGACCCTTGCCGACCAGCTGGCCCGGATGAAGGCAAAGGGTGTCACCTACTCGGAACCCGACCTTTCAGACTTCCATGCGTCAATGCGTGAGTTTTACAAGGGGCGCGAGTCGAAAGGCGAGTTGCCGGCCGGCTTCCTGAAGGCAGTCGCGGAATCGCGGCCCAAATAGGGCTGACCGAGATGCGACAGTGAGGCGGCTCGTCGAAAGTGCGGATCGCCTTCTGGGCTATTGCGAGCGCCTGTTTCTGGCGCTCGCAAACGGTTGCCTGGGCATCCTGCTGACGATAAATATTCTCAACATCGCCAGTCGGGCGATTTGGGACCGCGGACTGCAATGGGTGTTTCCGTGGAGCACGGTCCTGTTCGTCTGGATGACCTTTTTCGGCTTCTATGTGGTCTATCGCATGCGCAGCGATATTTCCGTCGATTTCTTCTATGACCGGCTCGGCCGGCGCGGCCAGATGATCGTCCGCCAATTCGTAAATTTGCTGATTCTTGTCCTGATGGGGGTGATGGTCTGGCATGGGCCGGAAATCATCGAGCGTCAGGCCGGCATTATCGAACAGGTCTATTTCCTGGGCATTCAGATGGAAAGATTCACCCTGGCGGTGCCGCTGTTCGTCACCTGCGGGCTGATCTTTCTGAACTATCTGGTCGATCTGATCTGCGGGCTTCGCGGCGAGACAATGCCATCTCATCGGCCGCGCGATATCCAGGAGCCATGATGCCGTATGTGTTGAGCCAGCCGCCCATGTGGGAGGCCTGATCCGATGGTCTGGGCCCTGTTCGGCGGGTTTATCGGCCTGATGCTGTGCCGGGTTCCGGTCACCATGGCGATTGGAATTGCGGTGTTGAGCTCACTGATCGTTGCCGGTTTTTCCAGCGAAATCTATATCTTGCCGCTAATGGTGGTCGAAGGTGTTGAAAACCCGTCACTGATTGCCGTTCCGTGCTTCATCATGGCCGGCAATCTGATGAACGCGGTCGGCATGACCGACAAAA
>CAXMQC010000036.1:0-3835 GCA_964195285.1 Akkermansiaceae bacterium | reverse complement strand
GCTAACGGCCCGGATCGACCTCGTTTGCGCCATATCCGCCTGTCCCTTCGACATGCCGTCCGCGGGCTGGGAAGTCAACGCGCACAGCGGCCCGACCGAATTGATCGTGGAGGTCGCCTAAAGCCGATCGCGGCGTGGTGGCGGAGTACAGTCAGCATGCACGGGCCACAACGGGGCGGTCTTCCTAAAGATCGAGTTCGATCCACGCCGGGTCGTGGTCGCTGCCGTCGCCGCCATGTTTGGTACGGCGGTCGATAAAGGCGCCGGTTTGCTTGAGCTGGAGGGATTGGCTCAACCATATCTGATCGTAAAGTTCGTATTCCGCCGGCTGACCGGATGGCTTGAACCGGTGCGTCCAGGCTGCCGTCGCCGGTGGCGGAGTATCGGCCTTGGGGGGCCGGGTTTCGAGTGGGTTGGCCAGCGCATTCGCCAGTGGCAACGCGGCCGATGCGACCAGGGGCGCCATTGGCTGCGAATCCGGCGGATCGTTCATATCGCCTAAAAGGATAAAGGAGCTGTTCGGCCGGGTTCGGGCCAAAATGATCTCGGTTGCCTTTTCGGCTTGCCGCCGGCGGCGCGCGTTTGCCGCCAGGCCGCCCGCGACAGGATCCTGGCCGAACGGGACGAAATGGCTCTTGAGATGGTTGTTGAATACCGTAAAGAGCTTGCGGCCCCTCGTGGCGTTGAGAATCTCGACTTCCAGAAGGTCACGGCCGAAAACTGCCCTGCCCGGGTCGCTGGCGTGCACCGCATGCCGCCACGAGGTTACCGCGCCGACCGGCAGTTTCGACAACAATCCCAGATCGATCAGCCGCGGATCGTTGCCCTCGATCAGAACACGATACCGGTACATCCCCCCGAGATCGTCTCGCGCAAACCGATTCAGCGTATCTATGTCCTCGACTTCCTGAACCGCCAGGACGTCGACATCCATATCGATGATCCGGTTTGCGACCGTCGTTCGTTCGGCCGCCTCTTTCCCCTTTACGAGCTTGCCCTTGAAAGTCCGGATACGGAACGTGTCGCTGTCCGTGAACTTGTACTCGACAGCAGAATCAAGGGTCGTGTCGCCACTCTGGATAGCATTGATCTCACCCTTGAAATTATAGCGCGAGAACAGGTTGTTGAGATTAAACGTGCCGACGGTGACCCGCATGTCGGGGCTCCTTTCCCGGTCAAAAGGGGGACCTTGCGCCTACATCCTATGATAACACTTGTCGCCGTTCAATTCACGAAATGGCTGCGCAACGTCTGGTGGTAAAAACCACACAGACATGAGTTGATAGGATCACGCCCGGCCGGTATACCCATCCGGGTTGCGGCTGGCGTTCAACCGGATATCATTGTAAAGGGGTCACGGCGCGCAACACGCGTTGTGTGCGGAACCGAACAGTCCTTGCCGGCACGAGCGACGGGAGCACGACGACGATGAAGACCTCGATAGCCACGGTATCGCTGAGCGGCGATTTACGGGAAAAGCTCGAGGCCATTGCGGCCGCCGGGTTTGATGGCGTCGAGATATTCGAGAACGACTTCCTGTCGTTCGACGCCGGCGCCCGCGAAGTTGGCAAGATGGTTGCCGGCGTTGGGCTTGAAGTCACATTGTTCCAGCCCTTCCGCGATTTCGAGGGTATGCCTGAACCGCTGCGCCAGCGCGCTTTCGACCGGGCCGAACGCAAGTTCGACGTGATGCAGGAACTGGGAACCGACCTGATGCTGGTTTGCTCCAACGTCTCGCCGCAGTCGCTTGGCGGCATCGACCGGGCGGCGGCGGATTTTCACGAACTCGGAGAACGGGCGGCCAAACGCGGGCTGCGTGTCGGCTACGAAGCCCTGGCCTGGGGCCGGTATATCGATGACCATCGCGATGCCTGGGAAATCGTGCGCCGCGCCGACCATGCCAATATCGGGCTCATTCTCGACAGCTTTCATACCTTGTCGCGCGATATCCCGGTGGATGGCATCCCGTCGATTCCCAAGGACCGGATTTTTCTTGTCCAACTCGCCGACGCGCCACGCCTGGACATGGATTTGCTGTCCTGGAGCCGACATTTCCGGTCGATGCCCGGGCAAGGCGACCTGGCCGTCGCGGATTTTACCGAGGCGGTCTGCGCGACCGGTTATGACGGGGTGATTTCGCTTGAAATCTTCAACGACCAGTTTCGGGCCGGGTCGGCGCGCACCGTCGCGGTAGACGGCCAGCGTTCGCTGGTACACCTGCTTGACCGGATACACGACCACGGCGAGACGAAAATCCCGGGCCGAGACCGCCTGCCGCCGCGTGCCCGATGCCTGAATGTCGAGTTTCTGGAATTCGCCGTGGACGACGACACCGCCACCAGCCTCGCGGCGCTGTTCGCCGCACTTGGCTTTGCGAAATCGGGACAGCACCGGAACAAGGATGTCACCTGGTGGCGGCAGGGCGATATCAATCTCGTCATCAATGCCGAAAAAGAGGGATTCGCCCATGCTTCCTACATCATGCATGGGCCCTCGGTCTGCGCCATGGGGCTGCGGGTTGAGGATGCCGAGCAGACCGCGAACCGCGCCAGATCATTGCTGGCTCAGCCGTTCAGCCAGCCGGTCGGCCCGGGGGAGTTGGAAATCCCGGCGATCCGCGGGGTTGGCGGCAGCCTGATCTATTTCACCGATCCGAAGGGCCGGCTTGCCGATGTTTGGGAGACCGAGTTCGACGCGGCCGATGAAGCGGGCGCCGGCGACGGCATAGGCCTGCTCGCCGTCGACCATGTCTCGCAATCCATGGATTACGAAGAGATGCTGTCCTGGCTGCTGTTCTATACGGCGATCTTCGACATGACGAAGACGCCTGAACTCGACATCGCCGACCCGGCCGGACTGGTACGCAGCCAGGTTGTCCGGAACGCGGATGGTGCGGTACGCATCGCGCTTAACGGTTCGCAGAGCCACCGCACATTGGCGGCCCGCTTCCTGTCGGAATTCTTCGGGTCCGGTGTACAGCATATCGCCTTTTCGACCGGCGATATTTTCGCCACGGCGCGCCAACTCGAGGCCGGCGGCATGACAGTCCTGCCGATCTCGGGGAATTATTACGACGATTTGGAGGCGCGCTTTGCCCTGGGTGCGAAGACGATAAAGGCGCTGCGCGGCAGCAACATCCTCTATGATCGCGACGAAACCGGCGAATATTTCCAGATCTACACACCCAGCTTCGCAGACCGGTTCTTCTTCGAGATCGTCGAACGCCGGACTTATGAAGGGTTCGGCGCCGTCAACGCACCGATCAGGCTGGCGGCGCAGAGCAAGCTGGCCGGCACACCAGGGGTTCCACGGCAATGAGGGTGGCGCGGCCTCCCTCCTAACCTTCGAACGGGTCCTTCACCAGGATCGTGTCCTCGCGTTCCGGGCTGGTCGACAGCATCGCCACCGGGGCCTCGATCAGCTCCTCGATACGGCGGATATATTTAACCGCGGTGGCCGGCAGGTCGACCCAGGAGCGGGCGCCCTCGGTGCTCGTCTCCCAGCCTTCCATGGACTCGTAGATTGGCTCGGCCGCCGCCTGGTCGGCCATCGATGCGGGGAAATAGTCGTACTCCTGGCCATTGACGCGATAACCGACGCAAACTTTCAACTCCTCCATGCCGTCCAGCACGTCCAGCTTGGTCAGCGCGATGCCGTCGATGCCACCGATCTTGACGGCCTGGCGCACCAGCACCGCGTCGAACCAGCCGCAGCGGCGCTTGCGGCCGGTGACCGTGCCGAACTCGCGCCCGCGCTCGCCCAGGCCGTGGCCGATCTCGTCTTCCAGCTCCGTCGGGAACGGCCCGGAACCGACCCGCGTGGTGTAGGCCTTGGT
>CAXMQC010000035.1:0-3119 GCA_964195285.1 Akkermansiaceae bacterium | reverse complement strand
GTCATCGGCGAGGGCGAAAAGGACGAGGCGCCAGCGCTTTACAAGGGTGAGACGCTCGGTGACCAGTCGGCGCCGTTGCAGTTCGACATCGCCGTCGACCCGGTCGAGGGCACCAGCTATCTGGCCAAGGGCATGACCAACGCCATGGCGGTGATCGCCATGGCGCCGCGCGGCAGCATGTTCGATCCCGGTCCCGCCTTTTACATGGAGAAATTCGCCGGACCGCCAGTGGTGCGCGGCAAGATCGATCCGAAGGCGCCGGTGGCCGAGAAGCTGAAGATATTGGCCGAGCTGCTGGACAAGCCGATCTCGGAGCTCACCGTCTATGTCCTCGAAAAGCCGCGCCACAGGGAGTTGGTGTCGCGCATCCATGCGTCGGGCGCGCGGGTCGCGTTGTACCCGGCGGGCGACGTGGCCGGCGCGCTGATGGCGGCGATACCGGAGTCGGGCATCGATGCGTTGATGGGTACCGGCGGCACGCCCGAAGGGGTGATCTCGGCCTGTGCCATCCGCCTGCTCGGCGGTGAATTCCTCGGCCGGGTGGATCCGCAGTTGCCCAGCGAAATTATCGCCGTGCGCGAGGCCGGCCTCGACACCAGCAAATGGTATCGCGTCGACGAGCTCGTTCGTTCCGACGAAGCCTATTTCTGCGCGACCGGCATTACCACCGGCTTGCTGTTCGAAGGGGTCGAGCGCACCCGCAGCCAGGAAAAAACACAAACCCTGATGATCGCGGGACCAGGCGGTGAGCGCCAAATTCTCACCACATGGCATTCACGCGTTGCGGAGCAGGGGATGCCCGGAGGACCGAACTGATGCCAATTAACCGCAGGGTCGACCGTCCGATCATATTGGGGATCGTGGGTGATTCGGCCGCCGGCAAGACGACCTTGGCCGCCGGCATCGCCAATATCCTGGGCTCGGAGCGTGTGGTGATGCTCTGCACCGACGATTATCACCGCTATTCGCGCGACGAGCGGGCCGAGAACGGGATATCCGCGCTGGACCCTTGCGGCAACTACATCGACATTCTGGAGCAGCATATCAAGCAGCTGCGTGACGGTCATCCGATCCTCAAACCGATCTACAACCACCATGGCGGCACCCTGGATGCTCCCCGTTATGTCGCGCCGAGGGAATATGTCATTCTCGAAGGGCTGTTGGGCTATTCGACCCGCGCCATGCGCGATTGCTACGATGTGAAGGTCTATCTGGAACCGGTCGAGGATCTGCGCGTAAAGTGGAAAATCCAACGCGATACCGGTAAGCGTGGATATTCGGCGGAACAGGTTCTGGACTCTTTGAAAAGGCGCCAGCATGACAGCGCCGATTTCATCCGCCCGCAGCGTACTTTCGCCGATATTGTGGTGCAGTTCTATCCGCCCGCCGGGCTTTCGAAGGAAACCGGCGCCCATCTGAACGCGCGGCACACCCTGCGGCCGACCCTGCCGCATCCGGATCTTTCGCCGGTGCTCGATCTCGGCGTGCGCAACGGCCTGAAACTGGAACTTTCACGCGATATCGACGGCAAACCCGTCGACGTGTTGGACATTGCCGGTGATATCGATGCCAAACGGGCCCGCGCGATGGAAGAACTGCTATGGGGCCTGATCCCCGAGGCGCAGCATCTGCGCGACAAGTTGGGCCAGTTCATCGACGAACATAACGAACCCGCGATCAGCCATCCGCTGGCGTTGTCGCAGCTCTTCATCACCTACCATATGGTGAAGGCGGCGCTCGGCGTGCATGCGATCTAGACGCCGGAAATCCGAGGGAGAACGACAATGCCGATGATTTCGATGCGCCAGTTGTTGGACCATGCCGCCGAACATAGCTATGGCGTGCCCGCCTTCAATATCAACAACATGGAACAGCTTATCGCCATCCTGCAGGCCGCCGAGAAGACCGACTCCCCGGTCATCCTGCAGGCGAGCCGCGGTGCGCGATCCTATGCGGGCGACATCATCCTGCGCCATCTGGTGATGGGCGCGGTGGAAAGGTATCCCGACATTCCGATTTGCATGCACCAGGATCATGGCAACAACGTCCAGACCTGCATGTCGGCGGTGACCAACGGTTTTACCTCGGTGATGATGGACGGTTCGCTGGAAGAAGACGGCAAGACCCCGGCCAGCTACGAATACAATGTCGACATCACCAGGCAGGTGGCCGATACCGCCCATCTGGTAGGAGTGTCGGTCGAGGGCGAGTTGGGCTGGCTCGGCTCGCTGGAAACCGGCGAGGGCGACAAGGAGGATGGCCATGGTTTCGAAGGCAAGCTGGACCGCGACATGTTGCTGACCGACCCCGACCAGGCAGCCGATTTCGTCGCGCGTACCAGGGTCGACGCGCTGGCCGTCGCGATCGGGACTTCGCACGGTGCCTACAAGTTCAGCCGCAAGCCCACCGGCGACATCCTGGCGATGGACGTGGTCAAAGCGATCAACGCGCGACTGCCGGAAACCCATCTGGTGATGCACGGCTCGTCGTCGGTGCCGCAGGATTTGCAGGATGTCATCAACGAGTTTGGCGGCGAGATGCCGCAAACCTACGGCGTGCCGGTCGAGGAAATTATCGTCGGTATCGCGAACGGCGTTCGCAAGGTCAATATCGACACCGACTGCCGCATGGCGATAACCGGGCAGTTCCGCAAAATTGCAGCCGAAAAGAAGACCGAGTTCGATCCCCGCGCCTTCCTCAAGCCGGCGATCGCGGAAATGAGCAAACTCTGCGCCAACCGGTTCGAAGCCTTCGGCACGGCCGGCAACGCTTCGAAAATCAAACCCATCCCGCTGGCCGAGATGGCCGGCCGTTACCAGGCGGGCGCGCTCGCCCCGAAAATCGCCGGCGCGGCCCAGGCCGCCGAATAAAGTCGGCAAGGAGAGATAAAGACATGAGTGAAAAAAACTATAGCGCCGGCGTGAAGGCGTATCGCGAGACCTATTGGGAACCCGACTATGCGGTCAAGGACACCGACCTTCTGGCCTGTTTCAAGCTGGTGCCGCAGGACGGCGTCGACCCGGAAGAAGCCGCCGCCGCCGTCGCCGCCGAATCCTCCACCGGCACCTGGACAACGGTCTGGACCGACCTGCTGACCGACCTGGAATATTACAAGGGCC